>CAJXYC010000079.1 GCA_913063365.1 uncultured Cellulomonadaceae bacterium | reverse complement strand
CATCGTCGTAGGTGAGACCTACAAAATCGAAGGGATTATTCTCCACTCGGTGGCCCTCCAGGACTGCTGATTTTCCCCGACCACGACGGGGCCCCGCCGTATCGCAATGGTACCGGTTCACACCACCGGTCAGAAACAGGCATAATGGCGGGCAAGGTTTCCAAGAAGTGGATAAGAGGCGAACAGCATCCCTCAATGACGAGGAATGAATGAGGCACGAGTGGAGCTCATGCAGAACACGACCAAAGGCCAAGGAATGCTCGTTGGTGCGCCCCATTCCAGGTTTCGCCGGCTCATCATCGCCTTCATCGCGCTGGTTCTTGGTTTTGCCGGCGTCGCACTGACCTCACCCGCCTACGCCGACACAGTCGGAGACGAATACGAGTTTCAGATTTTCGGCAACGTAAAAAATGAGGGTGAGCCGCTCAACGACGTGCTCATCCAAATCTCCGGGAATGGCTACTCGGCTGAGGTGCGCACAGACGAGAACGGTCAATGGGCAATTGGTGTGCCAGAAAAAGGTACGTACCAAATCACGCTGGTGGAAGACACCCTGCCTGAAGGCATCGCGGTGTTGGAGGGCGGTCCTGTTCAGACCGTGGAATGGGGCTTCACCAACAATGTGGCCTACAACTTCTTTATCGGAGAAGGACAGCGAACGCCGCTCAGCACATTTGACCAGTTCCTCATGCGAGTGTTCGACGGCTTGAACTTCGGTCTTCTTCTTGGCTTGGCAGCTATTGGGTTGTCGCTGGTGTTTGGAACAACAGCACTCCCCAACTTTGCCCAGGGAGAGATGGTCACCTTCGGGGCGCTAGCCGTCTTGCTCTTCGTTGTCTTGGGCGTTCCTGTGTGGCTTGCCTTCCCCCTCGCGGTTCTTCTGTCTGCTGGGTTTGGCTGGGCGATAGACGCCGGGGTATTCGGCCAGTTGCGAAAGCGCAGCGTCGGAATCGTGCAGATGATGATCGTCTCGATCGGACTCTCTCTGAGCGTGCGCTACGTCTACCAGTTCTTCGTCGGAGGTGGAACGGAGCAGCTACCCGGTGCGAGTGGTTCTCCCGAAGTTCCGCTGTTCCGCACCGTCACCCTCAGTGTGAACGACCTCATCAGCATGGGAGTCAGCCTCGTCGTCATCATCGGTGTCGGCTGGTGGCTGCTGAACACAAAAATGGGGAAGGCGACACGTGCTGTATCGGATAACGCCTCGCTGGCCGCGGCGTCGGGAATTGACGTGGAGCGCGTCATTCGGACGGTGTGGGTACTCGCCGGAGGCCTGTCTGGTCTCGCGGGAATCCTCTGGGCCTACTTCCGTCCCGGTTTGAAGTGGGATATGGGAGAGAAAATCCTGCTCTTCATCTTCGCCGCCGGTGTGCTCGGTGGTTTGGGAACAGCATTTGGTGCACTTGTTGGGGCTCTCATTGTGGGTGTCTTTATCGAGACCTCAGCCCTGTTTATCCCCTCGGACCTGAAGTATGTCGGGGCACTTGTCATCATGATTGCGATTCTGCTGTTCAGGCCACAGGGCATTCTCGGCAAGAGAGAGCGAATAGGTTAGCGGGGCGTCATGGACTGGAATGCGATTTATGTGAACACCGCGCAAGCGCTGTTTAACCCTGTCACCATTGCGTTTGCACTAGCAGCACTCGGTCTGGCCGTGCACTTCGGTTTTGTGGGTCTGCTGAACTTCGGTATTGCCGGGTTTATGGCTGTGGGCGGATATGGCTACGCGATTTCGGCACTGACATTCGGCTTCCCCTGGTGGGGTTCGATGCTCACCGCGATTGCGGCGGCTCTGTTGTTCGCACTCGTGCTGGGGTTACCAACCCTCCAGTTACGAGGGGATTATCTGGCTATCGTGACGATTGCGGCTGCAGAGATTGTGCGGTTGCTGTTGGTCTCCCAGGCGTTCAACAGCGTGACAGGTTCGGCCGACGGGTTGACCGGTTTTGCCGATGACTTCCGATCAATCAACCCGTTCCCCGAGGGCACCTACGGATTTGGACCATGGTCTTACACCCAGAACCAGTTCTGGGTCCTCGTGGTCGGCCTGATCTTCCTCGCTGTGAGCCTGTTCGTGATCTGGAGACTTGTGCATAGCCCATGGGGCCGCGTCATCAAGGGAATCCGTGAGGACGAAGACGCTGTCCGGGCGCTGGGAAAGAACGTGTTCGGTTACAAGCTCCAGGCTCTGATGGTCGGTGGTGTCGTGGCCGCATTGGGAGGCGTGATTTACGTCCTGCCCTCCTCTGCCAACCCCATGACCTTCATCACCTCTCTCACATTCTTTGTCTGGACTGCGTTGCTTCTTGGTGGAGCAGCGACCGTCTTTGGCCCGCTACTGGGCGCCCTCATCTTCTGGGTTCTCCAAGCATTCTTGGGAGCTCTGCTTCCGGCACTATCGGATGCTGGGCTTATGGGAGCCTTCTCCTCGTCCCAAGCTGGAGCGCTCCGTTTTGTGATTATCGGAATCTTGCTGATTCTCATCGTCGTCTACCGACCACAAGGCCTCGTTGGCGATAAGAGGGAGTTGACCTTTGTCCGGTAAAGCACCCAAGCCGCAGTCGGCTCCAAAGAAAACGACGGGACTCCACGTCGGCGACATTGCTCCAGGGGTAAAGAAAGTTGACCCCATTTTGACGGCGGACCATGTGTCCCGGTCGTTCGGTGGACTTACCGCTGTCGATGTCGAGCACCTGGAAATCCCGCGTGGTGCGATTACCGCTCTGATCGGGCCCAATGGTGCCGGAAAAACCACGTTCTTCAACCTCCTGACTGGCTTCGACACCCCCGACACCGGCACGTGGGAGTTCGAAGGAGAAAGCCTCTCCGGTATTCCTGCGTTCAAAGTGGCGCAGCGCGGTCAGGTCCGCACGTTCCAGCTCACCAAAGCATTGAGCCTGCTGACAGTGCTGGAGAACATGAAGCTTGGTGCGAAAGACCAGGTAGGCGAGAAGATCTGGCAATCAATTTTCCCGTTCCTCTGGAAGGGGAAAGAAGAGGAAATTGAGAAGAAGGCGCTGGAGTTGCTGGAACGCTTCAAGCTCTTGAAGCTGAAGGACGACTTTGCCGCCAGCCTCTCTGGTGGGCAACGGAAGCTTCTGGAGATGGCGCGTGCGCTGATGTCCGACCCGACTCTCGTCATGCTCGATGAGCCAATGGCTGGGGTGAACCCCGCTCTAACAGAGTCACTGCTTGAGCACATTCTTGATTTGAAGAAAGAGGGCATGACCGTGCTGTTTGTTGAGCACGACATGCACATGGTGCGACACATCGCGGACTGGGTTGTGGTGATGGCCGAGGGCAAGATCATTGCTGAGGGCCCGCCGGATGTCGTGATGGTGAACCCCGATGTGGTGGATGCCTACCTCGGAAGCCACCAGGACACCGACCTCGGTGTGGTGACAGGACGGATTAAGGAGGACAAGAAATGACCTCTGAGACGACTGTTGTCAATGTGTCCGACCTGACCGCGGGGTATCTCCCCGGTGTCAACATTCTGGAAGACTGCAACCTCACGGCCAACCAAGGCGAGTTGATCGGAATTATCGGACCGAACGGTGCTGGAAAGTCGACCCTGCTGAAAGCCATTTTTGGTCAGGTCAACGTGCGCGGCGGATCCATCAGTCTTCTGGGCGAGGACATCACCGGCATGAAGGCGAACCAGTTGGTGGCCCGAGGCGTCGGAATGGTCCCGCAGACCAACAACGTGTTCCCGAGCCTCACGATTGAAGAAAACCTGCAGATGGGTGTCTACCAAGACCCCAGCAAGTTTGACGAGGGCCTCCAGATTGTGACGGACCTCTTTGCCGATCTGAAGCCCCGACTCAAGCAGCGCGCCGGTTCTCTCTCTGGAGGTGAGCGCCAGATGGTGGCAATGGGCCGGGCGCTCATGATGAACCCTTCTGTGCTGCTGCTGGATGAGCCATCGGCCGGTCTGTCACCTGTCCGTCAGGACGAGGCGTTTATTCGGGTCTCTGAAATCAACAAAGCGGGTGTCACCACGATCATGGTGGAGCAGAACGCGAGGCGCTGTCTACAGATTTGCGACCGGGCGTATGTGTTGGACCAGGGTAAAGACGCCTACACCGGCACTGGTCGCGAGCTTCTGAATGATCCTCGGGTCATCGAGCTCTACCTCGGCTCACTCGGCGCCTAGCCGTAACTTCCCTCTCCTCCGCGCGTCCTCCCTGGCGCAAGTCCGCTTTGTGCTGCGTTCGGGTCTGGCCCGACATCCCCACAAAAGGCTGTGGGCCCGGGGTTTCCCCCAGGCCCACAGAGTGGTGACTTCTAAGAAGACTTAGAAGTTGGCCACCACGTCGATCGGCGATGCAGTGTTGTCGTCACCGTACTGGTAGATACCGACCTGGGCCTGCGTCGGGTCACCGTTGTCACCGAAGGTGACGGGGCCCGAGTAGCCGTCGTAGTCAGCAACTCCACCACCGTTGATGATGTCAGCACACTCAGCGTAGCTGGTGCACTTCTCACCACCACCGGATCCACCGGAGACTTCCTGCAGCTTGCCGGCCATGTCGGCGGGGTCAGTCGACCCAGCAGCCAGGGCAGCAAGAGCAATCAGCACAACTGCGTCGTAGGACTCAGTCGAGTACGCCCACACGTCCTGCTCGAACAGCGAGGGGTTACCCATCTCAGTCCAGACAGCGTCAGCAGCGTCCTTGAACTCCTGCGCAGCGTCTGTCGGGCCGGGGAGAGTTCCCTTGGCACCGGTGATCAGACCAGCCTCGAATTCATCCGAGTAGTTGGAGAGGTTTCCGTCGGTGAAGTAAAGGTTCTCACCGGGGAAGCCAGCTGCCACGATCTCGGGAACAGCGGTGATGGTCTCATCGAACAGAATCACGACGAGGGCGTCGGGGTCACCCGCGAGCGCCTCGCTGATCTGCGAGGTGAGGTTGGTGTCACCCTGGTTGACCGAAGGGGTCGCCAGGATTTCTCCACCAGCAGCCTCGAAGGCCTTGGTGGCCTCGTCACGCAGAGTGGTTCCGTAGGAGTCGTTCAGCACGATCATCGAAGCGGTCTCGTGTCCGTCCTGAGCCAGCAGAGTTCCGAGGGCTTCACCCTGCAGGAAGTCAGCGGGAGCGGTACGGAAGTACAGACCAGCGTCGTCGTAGTCGGAGAACGCAGTCGAAGTGTTAGCAGGCGACATCATCAGCACGCCAGCTTCCTTGGTCACCTGGTCGATGAACTGAAGGGACACACCGGACGATGCAGCACCCACGATGGCCGACACGCCTTCGTTCAGAAGACGAGGAATCTCGGTCTCGTAGGCCTTGTTGTCCAGGTCACCCGAGTCACCGTAGACGACCTCGATGCTCAGGCCAGCGCCTGCAGCGTTGATGTCGGCGGCGGCCAATGCGACACCGGCTTCTTCCGGGGGTCCGAGGAAGGCGAGGCTTCCCGTGACCGGAAGAGCAGTACCGATTGTCAGTGACAGTTCCTCAGCAGCAGCCGACTCTTCAGTCGTCTCCTCTTCAGCGGCTGGTTCTTCGGCAGCAGGCTCTTCAGCCGC
>CAJXYC010000078.1 GCA_913063365.1 uncultured Cellulomonadaceae bacterium | reverse complement strand
GGTTCCAAAGACGTCGCGCCGATGACCGTGCGACTGGCGGAGATGGTGGGCACCAGGGGCTCTGGGTGGGAAGTCCTGACAGCGGGAGCATTTGTGGCGATTGTCGTTCCGCTGATCGTGTTCTTTACCCTGCAGCGCTACTTCGTGCGCGGCCTGCTCGCAGGCTCTGTGAAGGGCTAGTTACCGCTCCACTCCGCGCAACGTGCCGACCGACTCGACACCTGGGTCGAAAATGACGCAGTAGATGGACCGGTCACCGACGGCCCAACTGCTGGTCGTGGGGTAGTAGTAGTGGAAATTGAGAGTGGAAGCTGAAAACTCCACTCCGACAAACCGCTCGAACTCGACCTGGCATTCCTGGACAGCGGTCTCGGTGAGGGCATCGATCCCGGGGTAGTCGGTGCCGTCCACCTCAATGGCGGCAAAGACTTCGGACTGGTGTGGGGTCGTGCAGTCCACAGCGGGCACTTCGGTCAGGTCTTGAGCGAGGGGCTGGTCGACGTCGTTCAGACAGGTCCCCACCTCGAGCTCCAACACATTCACTGTGGGAGTGTCTGACGCCGCGTCCTGGTCACGAGGTGTCGATTGGCATCCACTGATTGCCACGACCATGGCCGCGACGAGATAAACCGCCCTCACGCACTCTCCCCAAGAGCGCTCACGACAGCGTCGTGGAGCACTCCGTTGGTGGCGAGAGCTGAACCTGATTGCAGAGTCTGTGTGCCGGTCACGTCGCTGAACTGTCCGCCTGCTTCGGTCACGATGGGCCAGAGAGCGGCAATGTCATAGGGCTGCAGGTCGTGTTCTCCGGCGATATCAATCTGGCCTTCTGCAACCAGCATGTAGGGCCAAAAATCTCCGATTGCTCGAGCCCGCCACACCGACTGAATCAACCGCAGCAATGGCTCCTGGTAGCCGGCGTCCATCCAGCCAGGCAATGAGTTGTAGCTAAGAATCGCCTTGTCAAGAGACCCCACGGAGCTCACGGAGAGTTTTCTGGTGACGCCACCCTGTTTTGTCCAGGCACCGTGCCCGGTCGCCGCCCACCAGCGTTGGCCGAGCGCTGGAGCCGACACCACACCGACCTGGGGGACTCCGTCAATAGTGAGAGCAATCATCGTGGCCCAAATCGGAAGTCCACGGCTAAACCCTGCGGTGCCATCAATGGGGTCAATCACCCACTCGCGGGACGACTCGGTTCCGGAGCTGTGCCCGCGCTCTTCGCCGAGGATCTGATCCCTCGGCCGAGAGGCACGAATCATTGCTCTGATGCGGTCCTCTACAGCCCGGTCGGCATCGGTGACCGGCGTGTTGTCGTCTTTGGTGTCGATATCCAAATCAGCCTGCCGAAACCGAGACATCGAGACCAGGTCAGCGTCGGCGGCAACCGCGAGGGCAAGCGACAGGTCGTCGGCGGGAGAGAAGGACAGGGCCACGTGCTCGAGGGTAGTCGAGTGGACTACGAAGAACCGGCGAGAGCGCGCAGGCGAATAAGCGAGTCGATACGGGCGGCAGTGGTGGAGTCAGCCCCGTCTGCCGCGCTCCGCAGGGCACAATCCACGTCCGGCTCCTGGTGCTGACAACCTCTCGGGCACTGCGAGAGATATTCCTGGAGGTCTGGAAACCCCTGGTCAATGGCTTCTGGAGTGACGTGACCGAGACCGAATGATCGCACCCCTGGGGTGTCAATAATCCACCCGCCCTGCTCGAGCGGCAGCGCACGGCTAGACGAAGAGGTGTGTCGGCCTCGCCCGGTGTGGACATTCACCCCGCCAACATCTCTCAACGCCCCAGGTACTAAACGATTGACAAGAGTCGACTTGCCCACCCCAGAGTGGCCAACGGCCACGGTCGTCCGATTAGTGAGAGCACTCCGCAGATTCTCGAGGTCATCTGGTTCACCGTCGGACCTCAGTGCAAAAGACTCAATTCCTGCTCCGTGGGCGTAGCCCTCAAGGAAGTCAGCTGGTGCCAAGTCTGTCTTTGTAATGCAGAGAATCGGCGTGATCCCGGCATCTAGTGCCGCGACCAGGTAGCGGTCAATCAACCTGGTGCGCGGCTCCGGGTCTTGAGTGGCGACCACCATGAGTAACTGGTCGGCATTGGCCACAATGACTCGTTCAAACTGGTCGGTGTCGTCGGCACTCCGACGAAGCACGTTTCGCCGGGGGTGGATTCTCACGACACGGCCAAGAGTTCCCTCCTCACCGGAGAGATCTCCCACCACGTCGACGTGGTCGCCCACCACGACCGCCTCACGGCGCAGTTCCTTGGCGCGGTTCGCCGTGACGGCAGTTCCTGACTCCAGCTGGAGTCGATATCTGCCCCGATCAACGCCGATGACGAGTGCTTTTTCGGCATCCTCGTGGCGTGGACGACGTTTGGTTCGGGGTTTATGACCGGATTCCTGCTGGTCGAGAGACTCTTCGTAGGCGTCAATCCAGTCGTCGTCGCCGGTGGGTCGGCTCACTGCTGCTCCAGAAGCGATGACCAAAGGCCCAGAAAGTCCGGAAGTGTCTTATCGGTCTGGCCAATGTCGTCCACGCTTACGCCCGGGACCCCGAGGCCCACCAGCGCACCGGAGGTGGCCATTCGGTGGTCACCGTATGCCCGCCACACCCCGCCGGAGAGGGGAGCAGGTGTGACAAGAATGCCGTCTTCGGTTTCGGTGGCAACGCCTCCGAGACCGGTGATGTTCTCCACTAACGCGCGAAGCCGGTCGGTTTCATGGCCCCGGAGGTGCCCAATGCCACTAAACCGGGAGGTGCCTTTCGAAAAAAGCGACAGCGTCACCAGTGTTGGAGCGAGTTCTCCGGCAGCCGAAAGGTCCATTGACACTGGCTGCAGACCCACTCCGGGGCCAATCCTGGGCCCGGAAACACTCAAGGTTCCGTCGTCAGACTCGACGACCGCACCAAATTGGGTGAGTAGTTCGGGCAACAATCCGCCAACTTGAGTTGTCTTTTTCGGCCAGTCGGTGATGCGCACTTCTCCACCCGCGACAAGCGCGGCCGCGAGGAAGGGGGCGGCGTTTGAGAGGTCTGGCTCGATCTGCACGTCGTCGGCATCAATGGGTTGTGGCTCAACAGTCCACGACGTTCCGCGCTCCACCTCCACACTCACTCCCCGTCGACGGAGGCACTCAATCGTCATTTCAATATGTGGCACAGAGGGAAGCGTCGACCCGGTGTGAGTGATGGTGAGGGGAGCCTGGAGGCGCGGAGCCACCAGCAACAGTGCGGAGACAAATTGGCTGGATTGGCTGGCGTCGATTTCAATCGTGTGGGCAGAGGTGGGCAATCCCCCCGGGTACACCGTGAACGGAAGAGTTCCCCGGTCATCGTCATCGACCCTCGCGCCTAACTGGCGAAGGGCGTCAATCACCCCCGCCATCGGGCGCAGTCGAGCCCTTTCGTCACCGTCAAAGCTCACCGGCTGAAAACCAAGTAACACCAGGGGAGGTACGAAACGCATGACTGTTCCCGCCAGTCCACAGTCAATCTGGACTGCTTCGTCCGAGATGTGGGCGAAATTAATCGGCGTCATCGCCCAGGAATCACCGTCTCGTTCGATACCGGCGCCGAGGGCTTCCAGAGCCGCCATCATGAGCTCGGTGTCCCTCGCGACGAGCCCACCGGTCACTGTGGAGGGACCATCGGCGAGGGCTGCCAAGATCAGTTCTCTGTTGGTCAGAGATTTAGAGCCGGGGAGAGACAGCGTGGCGTTTAAAGTGCGCGGCGATTGAGGTGCCGACCACGGCTCAGGGGAATGTTTAGAGGCCTCCATGCGTTACCAAGAGTAGTCGCAGAGAGCATGACCGAGGAGGTGGCAATGTCGCCAGTCACCCTGGAGGCACCCCGCCTAGACTGGAGCGAAATGGTTGCCGATTCAGCTCCATCCCCCCTGGGAGAGCTCTTTGTCGAGCAGGCGATGGAATACGCCGATCAGCTCTACGCCGCGGCCATGAGGCTCGCAAAAAACCCGTCTGATGCCGCTGATTTGGTGCAAGAAACCTATTTGAAGGCCTATCAGGCCTTTGACCGCTTTGAGCAGGGCACCAATCTGAAGGCCTGGCTCTATCGAATTCTCACCAACACCTTCATCAACCTCTATCGGAAGAGGCAAAAAACAGGGATTCAAGAGGGTCTCGAGGATCTCGAAGAGTGGCAGGTTGGAGAGTCTGAATCTCTCACCACCAGAGCAGCCAGATCAGCTGAAGCTGAAGCGATTGATCATATGCCGGACTCGGCTGTTCGAGATGCCCTCCACGCGCTCCCCGAAGAACGCCGATTGGTCATCTATTTTGCGGATGTCGAGGGATACAGCTACCAAGAAATCGCCGACATTATGGAAACCCCGGTGGGTACGGTGATGAGTAGATTGCACCGAGGGAGACGAGAGCTCCGCGAAGCGCTCGCCGACTATGCGCCGCAGGCAGAAAGTGAGGTCAGCAATGGCTGATTGTGGTTGCGGCACTGCCCGGGACGGGATGGAGGACTTCCTCCACAACGAAGTCGACGAGTCGATGCGGGTTGATATCTCGGACCACCTCGCGTGTTGCCCGGGCTGCGAAGACGAGTGGCGGGTCGGCCAGGCGATTACCAACTCGGTCAAGAGAGCGTGTTGTGAAGAGGCTCCCCAGGAGCTGAAGCAGAGCATTCACCAGGCTCTGCGCGAGAGCGACTAGTCGAAGGCGCGGTCCAAGACCAGCCGCAGTTCGTCGCTGCTGCGTTTTGAAGATCCTGTTGCGGGAGACGCCGAGGCCGGACGCGAGATTACCCTCGCCTTTGGCAGGTTGTGTCCCAATGACTCCACGGCAATAAACGGCCATGCTCCTTGGTTTTCCGGTTCGTCCTGCACCCACACCAACTCGGCTTGCGGGTATTTCGCAAGTTCCGTGCGGAGCTGTTCGGCAGGCAGTGGGTAGAACTGTTCGAGTCGGACAAGCGCCACATTCGTCGCGCCCCTGGCCTCTCGCTCGGCGGCAAGGTCATAGTGAATTTTTCCGGAGTGGAGTAACACTCTGGTCACCGCACTGGGGTCTGCCACCGACTGATCGGAGAGGACTGGTTCGAATCGTCCCCGGGCAAAGTCTTCGACCGAGCTGCTCGCTCCCTTCAGGCGGAGCATGGCCTTCGGGCTAAACACGACGAGAGGCCGGCGCGGGCGCTGGTAGGCCTGGCGGCGCAGCAGGTGGAAATACGACGCCGGCGTCGAGGGCCTAGCGATTGTCATGTTGTTCTCGGCAGCCAGTTGCAAGAACCGCTCAATCCGTGCTGACGAATGGTCGGGGCCCTGACCCTCGTAACCGTGGGGGAGCAACATCACGAGACCCGAGCGCTGGTTCCACTTCTGCTCTGCGGACGAGATGAACTCATCGATGACCGTCTGGGCACCATTCACAAAGTCACCAAACTGTGCTTCCCAGAGCACTAAGGCGTCTGGCCGTTCCACGGAGAAGCCGTATTCGAAGGCGAGAGCCGCGTATTCGCTGAGCAGTGAGTCATAAATCCAGAGACGAGCCTGGTTTTCCGACAGGTTCATCAAGGGAAGCCACTCTTGACCGTTCACGCGGTCGTGCATGACGGCGTGGCGTTGGACGAAAGTGCCTCGCCTGGAGTCCTGTCCGACCAGCCGAACGGGTGTGCCCTCGAGAAGCAGTGAACCGAGGGCCAGGAGTTCGCCAAAGCCCCAGTCGATATCGCCGTTGCGGCTCATGTCGTGTCGTTTTGCCAGCAA
>CAJXYC010000077.1 GCA_913063365.1 uncultured Cellulomonadaceae bacterium | reverse complement strand
GTCAAGACGCCGGGAGCTAACATTGGCCCATGGGACCTGATGTCGATTTTATGCTGCGGCGGTTGGATCAGGCCGCCCTTTCTGGTTCTTCCCGAGGAGACATACTGAGGACGCTCCGGGAGCTTGATTTTGCAGATTTTGCTCGGCTCCTCTGGTCGATGCCTGATCAGCGCTACCCGGCTCTATCCGCCCTCTTACCCGACATGGCAGCACCTGAAGTTCAGTCAGCCTGGACCGGCACCTCGGGCGAGCCACTGCTCCGCCAATCAGTCGACTTCGCTCAGCTTGCTGCCCAAGGCTTTGCTGAGATCGCGGGGCGGGACCTTCACGGTAAGAAAATACTGGACTTTGGCTGCGGCTACGGTCGCATGGCAAGGCTTTTTTACTGGTTTACCGACGAAGACAGGTACTTCGGGGTGGACCCTTGGCCCAGCTCCCTTGAGGCTTGTCTGATGTCAGGCTTGACCACTAACTTCCTGCTCTCCGACGAGATTCCATCCTCTCTTCCTGTGCAGGGTGCGGACTTTGATTTCATTTTTGCGATGTCGGTTTTTACTCATCTTTCTGAAAAAGTTGCCAAGGTCGCACTCGAGACCCTAATGGGACACTTGGGGGTCGGTGGGGTTCTTCTGGTTACTGTGCGTCCCCCGGAGTTCTGGGACATTAGTCCGAATGCCAGTGAGCAAGGATTAGGCCCAACGCTCAGGGCTGCGCACGAGACTCATGGCTTCGCATTCTTACCTCACGACCGCCCCGCGCTTGAAGGACAGATCACATACGGTGACACCTCGGTGGCGCCGAAGTGGCTCGAGCGGCATTTTCCTGAGCTATAAATTCTGAAGATTGATAAGTCGCTCTCGGATCCGTATCAAGTGTGTTGGTTCATGCAGAGGGTCTGAGTTGCTCGAATGATTGGCGGTAACACTTTCTTCAAGTTGGCTGACTTTTGCGCGGAGATACCTGAATAACCTGCTTTCTTCCAATCGGGACCTAGCACCAGGGCGTGATCGTGATTGTTCCATACAGCGCCGAGCAACCAGGAGTCTCATCGCCGGAGCCAACCCGGCCGCGACCAAAACGCGGTCAGTCGACCTCACCTAATCTGATCACAAGAAGGTGACGCCAGCCGGAGCGCGGACCCTGCCTCATCTTGCTGGTTTAAGAATTGAGATGATTTGGCTGGCTGCCTGTTGCGGGCTCTGTTCCGGCAGGATGTGAAGATCGGGCTCTGTTGGCGCTTCATACGGCGCACCAATGCCGGTGAAGTTTGGAATTATTCCCTGCCGGGCTTTTTGGTAAAGCCCTTTGGGGTCGCGCTGTTCGCACAACTCCAGGGGGGTGTCGATGAAGACCTCGACAAAACGCGCTTCACCGATGATCTCTTTGGCGTGGGCGCGGTCAGCGAGGTAGGGGGAGATCAGGCTCACAACGACCATGAGCCCAGAGTCGGCCATCAGTTTGGCGACCTCTGCCGCGCGGCGGATGTTTTCCACCCGGTCTGCTTCGGTGAAACCTAAGTCGCGGTTTAGGCCCGTCCGAAGGCCGTCACCATCCAAAATCACATGGGGTATTCCCTGCTCGGTAAGCGCCACGGATACTTCATTGGCCACTGTGGATTTACCGGAGCCAGACAACCCCGTCATCCAGGCCACCTGTCCGACATGACCTGTCAGAGCTGCCCGCTGGTCGGCACTGACACTGAAGTCGTGTTCGACGATGTTGTCACCGCGGCGGAGGGTGTGGTTGACCACTCCGGCGGCAACCGTGTTGCCGTCTACGGGGTCAACGAAAACCAGTCGCCCGAGATCTCGCAGGGTGCCAAATGGTGCGAGGGAGATTTTGCGTTGGCTTTCGATGTTGACCCGGGTGATGGAATTTGGCTGCAGAGAGTCAACCTGCCCGGTTTTATCCCCATCTGCTCCGATGCCAAAAGCCCTGGTGACGGTGGCTTTCACACTCTGGTGGCCAAGGCGGAGTAGATAGGTTCGGCCTGGATAGCCCGGCTCATCGTCTAACCAGACAAGGTCCGCTTCGAACTGGTCAGTGTGTTCTAGCGCGGACTCGGGCGAGGCCAGAACATCCCCGCGCTCTAAATCCACCTCCGCATCAATAGACACCGAGATCTCGGCAGGGCCGGTGGCACTGGCCGCCTTGGAACCGGAAGCGAGGAGCTCTGTCACTTGGAAGGTTCGGCTCCGATAGCGGGGAGACGAGAGCGAGTCCGCTTCGCGGAGGTGGCCCTGCAGCAGAGAGCCCAGATAGCGGCGGCCACCGCCTGAAACACGTTGGACCATCTGAACCGAAAAGACCGGGTCCGCTCTGTCGGGGCGGGGGAGCGCGAAGCTATCGAGGGCTTCGAGGAGGCTACCACCACTCCACCAGCTCATTCGCTTGGTGCGTTTGACCACATTGTCCCCAGCCAGGCCACTGACGGGAATGACCTCGTAGGACTTTTCCTGGCTGGCGTTGCCGGGGAAGAGTTCATCGATGGAGGCTTTGATGTCGGTGAAGATGCGTTTCTTGTAGTCGACAAGATCCATCTTGTTCACTGCAATGATCACTCGAGTAATGCCGAGCTTCCGGCCAATTCCCAAGTGGGTCAAGGTTTGGGGCTTCAGGCCAGCTCTCGCGTCGATGACGAGGAGCAGCGCATCAGCGTGTGAGGCGGCGGTGGCCATATTGCGGGTGTATTGCTCGTGGCCGGGAGAATCGGCAATGTGGTACCGCCGTGTGGCTGAGTCAAAAAAACGATGGGCGACATCAATGGTGATGCCCTGCTCGCGTTCACTCTCTAATCCGTCGAGGAGGTCAGCAATGGTCGTCGCGTCCACCGAGCGGGGGTCGATGCCGCCGAGCTGATCTTCAAAGATGGAACCGGTGTCCAGCAGCAGCCTCGCCAAAATAGTGGACTTCCCATCGTCAACACTTCCCGCCGAGGTGATGTGGAAGATTTCTTGGGGCATTAGAAGTACCCCTCTTTCTTTTTCTGCTCCATGCTCGCGCCGGGATCCGAATCGATGACCCGGGAGCTTCGCTCTGAGACTCTGGTGTTCTCCAGCTCGGTGATGATGTCGCCCACGCTCGAGGCTGTCGAGCGTTCCCCTCCGGTAAGGGGGTAACAGCCGAGGGTGCGGAATCGGATGGGTTCAAAGTGAACCTTTTCGCCCGGTTCCAGGCGGAAGCGCTCATCATCGATGGCAATCAGCGCACCATCCCGTTCCACAAAGGGTCGAACCTTGGAGAAATAGAGGGGAACGACGGGAACGTTCTCTCTTTGGATATACCGCCAGACGTCCAACTCGGTCCAGTTTGAGAGGGGGAAGACCCGCATGCTCTGTCCCTTGGGAAGGGAAGTGTTGTAGAGGTTCCATAGTTCTGGCCGCTGGGATTTGGGATCCCAGCCGTGGGTTTCGGTCCGAACGGAGAACACGCGCTCTTTCGCCCGAGAGCGTTCTTCATCACGGCGACCTCCACCAAAAACAAAGTCAAAACGCTTGAGATCGAGAAACTGTCGGAGACCTTGCGTTCGGGTGATGTCGGTGTGCGCGGCTGACCCAAAGTCGAACGGGTTCACATCTCGCTCGACCGCTTCGGGGTTGGTGTGGACGAGAAACTCTGTTCCTGGTTGGCCGGCGATGTAGTCGAGCACCCGGTAGACCTCTTGAAATTCCCAGCGTGAGTCAATCAGTGCCAACGGGATCGGAGGCGGGTCTGGCCAAAAGGCTTTCTTGGCTAACGTCCACATCACCATGCTGTCCTTCCCCAGCGAGAACAGCATTGCGGGGTTGTGTGCCGCGGCAACCGCTTCACGGATGATCCGGATGCTCTCTGCTTCGAGCACATCCAAATGCGGGTGCTCATCCGCCAGCGCGCTCTCGTCGTAGCGACGGGGAGAGTAGGCAAGGGGGTGGTAGAGGTAATCGGCAATGCCGACACCTTCAGGCAGGTCGATGTCCTCGAGTTCTACGCGGAGGTCTCCGCGGGGCACCAGGAGAATGTTCTGGTCGAAAAGCTTGCGAATCTGCCCCAGTGCGTTGCCGAGTCCGCGGTTTTCCGGAATCGACGCCCACCACCTGGAGCCCCGGCGGTCGTTCGCGACCACAATCTCGGCACCGGCAACCTCGATTTTGGAGAGGACGAGGATGCGTTGGTTGCTCTGCAGGGCGTAGTCAATCAGTGGTGCGACCAGCAGCGAGTTGACAGGGCGACCCTCATGATCGAGGACGTCGTGGAGATCGGTCACGGGCTTCTGATCGAAGACCTCGTCGAGAGTGCGAACGAGGTGGCGACGCGACACGTCAATCGCGTCCTCGCGGAGCATCCCTTGGAGGATGTCGACCGAGCCACGATTCGCCCCCACCACTGCGGAGGCCACCTCATCGCGTAATGTCGCGTTTTCCACAAAATTGAGTCTAGAGGATAAATTTTAAAAATCTTGCAATCGAGAAGGCGACATTGCCTTTTTTGCGACAAGATGGAGGGGTGGATATCGATTGGCTGCTTGCCCTCTCCGCTCTCGTCGTCGGAGTTCTCGTCGGATTGACCGGCGTCGGAGGGGGCGCTGTGATGACGCCGATCCTGATCAGTGGGTTTTCCGTCGCTGTCCCCGTCGCGATTGCGACCGATCTGCTCTTCGCCACCATCACCAAGATCCTCGGTGTCGCCATTCACGGGCGCGCCGGCCGGGTGGATTGGAAAGTCACGCGCGCCCTCTGGTCAGGGAGTCTGCCCGGGGTGCTCGTGGGGTCACTGGTGCTCGTTGGGCTCGTCACCCAGGGGGCGACCAACTGGTTGATGTGGCTGATTGTGGTGTTCGTGGCCCTGACCGGTTGGACCCTGCTCCGTCGTGGGTTCCACGCGCCGGTGACGATGCGGACATCGCAGGCCCCGGCACCACGTTGGCTTGCTCCACTCGGAGGTGCGGGTATCGGACTGGGCGTTTCGCTGACATCCGTGGGTGCGGGTGTGCTGGGAATGGCTCTTCTGGTGAGGATCAGTCCGAGAGATACACAGCCGCAAAGGCTTGTCGCCACCGATCTGCTTCACGCAATCCCTGTGGCAATGATTGCCGGAATCTCCTACACCGTTTCTGGTCTGGTCGACTGGGGGTTGCTGGGCACGCTGCTACTCGGCTCGCTTCCGGGGGTTGTCATTGGCTCACTGCTTTCTGGACGCGTGCCCGGGCGAGTGATGAACTCGGCCCTTGGAATCATCCTCGTGGGATTGGCAGTTGTCTTACTCCTGACCTAGCTCCACTCCTCCAAGCTCGCTCCCGGGAGTCGAATCTAGACTGGCGCTGTGCCAGCGACCAGGGTTCACCTCGTTCGACACGGAGAGGTCAACAATCCCGACCGTATTCTCTACGGGCGTCTCGACGGGTTCGGATTGACCGACCGCGGCCACCACATGGCCGCCCAGCTCGGTGAGTTCTTCGCCGATGATCCGGTGTCTCGGGTCGTCGCAAGCCCCCTGCTTCGCGCCCAGCAAACAGCGACCCCGATTGCCGAGGTGTCAGGCGTGGAGCTGGATGTTGATGACCGGGTCATTGAGGGAACCAACATTTTTCAAGGCACGCGGGTGTCGAGAAAAACACTGCTGCAGCGCCCGTCGGTGTGGCCGAAACTCGTTAACCCGTGGAAGCCCAGTTGGGGCGAGCCGTATCGTGCGATTGTCCAGCGGATGGTGGAGGCCATGGATTCCGCGTGGGACTCGGTCGACTCGGGCGAGGTGGTGATTGTCTCCCACCAGCTGCCCATCTGGATGGTGCACCGATATGTCGCGGGGCAA
>CAJXYC010000076.1 GCA_913063365.1 uncultured Cellulomonadaceae bacterium | reverse complement strand
TGCCGGTTCCCCCGACATCAATCCCGATTGCTTGCTCGGTCATGGGAGTGTCAACACATCCGCGCCGGTGGCTGTGACGGCCAAGGTGTGCTCAAACTGGGCGGAAAGCGCCTTGTCTTTGGTGGTGACAGTCCAGCCGTCTTCCCACATATCCCAGGCGACGGTGCCAATGGTCAGCATCGGCTCAATCGTGAAGACCATTCCCTCTTCCATCGGCATCGCGTTTGCTGGTGCCGTGTCGTAGTGGGGGATGATCAGCCCGGAGTGGAACTCCGCCCCCACGCCATGGCCGGTGAAGTCTCGAACCACTCCATAGTCAAAACGCTTTGCATAGGACTCGATGGCCCTTCCCACGACGTTGAACGGTCTGCCTGGTTTGATGGCCCGGATTCCCCGCTCGAGCGCTTCGTGTGTTCGCTCAATCAGCAGCCGTGCCTCCTCCGAGACATCGCCCACCGGATAGGTCTTATTGGTGTCGCCGTGCATGCCGTCGAGGTAGGCCGTGATGTCCACGTTGACGATGTCGCCCTCGGCCAACACGGTGTCGTCCGGGATACCGTGGCAGATCACCTCATTGAGCGACGTACAGCAGGACTTGGGGAAGCCGCGATACCCGAGTGTGGAGGGATACGCGCCGTGGTCGAGGAGATACTCGTGTGCCACGGCATCCAGGTGATCGGTGGTCACGCCCGGGCGAATTTCCGCCTCGACGGCCTCGAGGGCTCCGGCGGCGATTTTTCCGGCGGCGCGAATCTTTTCGATGTCTTCCGCGGAGTAGTGGTCTCCGTGGATTCCCTCCCGGGGCTCTTTTCGCCCGACATATTCGGGAGGAGTGATGGAAGACGGCACAGAGCGTCTTGGCGAGAGGGTGCCCGGAATCAACACTCCCTCGGCGTTTTTTGGCACCCTGTCAGTGTAGAGAAGCAACACCGCCTCGATACTGGGGACCGACGCTGGAAGGAGCAGGAACGTGTCCGACGATAAGAAGTGGTGGTACAACCACACCACGGGTGAGGTGGAATACGGTCGCAAATCCCTCGGGCATCACCGGGACGGTCCCTATGAGACTGAGGACGAAGCGCGCCGGGCGCCCGAAATTGCCCGCCAGCGTTCGGAACAGTGGGCGCAAGAAGACGCCGAGGACTAGTCCTCGAAGATTTCGTCTGGCCCCGGGAACGACCCGTCTCTGACGTCTGAGGTCCATTGACCGACGGCCCGTCGCATTTGCTCACCGAAATCGGCATAGGTCCGGACAAATCGTGGAATCCGGCCGGTGTTCACGCCCAACAGGTCTGTCCAAACAAGAATCTGTCCGTCGGTGTGCCGACCGGCACCAATGCCGATTGTCGGGATGCTTAAGGCCTTGGTGAGTTCGGTTGCTGCGTCTTCGGGCACCATTTCAATAACCACTGCAAAGGCCCCTGCTTCCTCGACTGCCTTCGCATCCGCCATGAGCTGTTCCCGACCAGACCCTCGACCTTGGACGACGTGACCGCCAAGCCCATGCTCGCTTTGCGGGGTGTAGCCCACATGGCCCATGACCGGCACGCCGGCATCCACTACTCGCCTGATTTGTTCGGCCGAGCGGACCCCGCCCTCAAGTTTCACCGCGTGGGCGCCTGTTTCTTTCATAAACCGCACGGCGGTGTGCAGGGCTTCATCGGGACCTGATTCGTATGACCCAAAAGGAAGATCCGCCACCACCAGAGCTCTTTTCGCGGCGCGAACCACTGCTCGGGTCAGCGGAATCAATTCGTCAACTGTCGTCGGGACGGTGGTGTCATGGCCGAGGACAACCTGACCGGCTGAGTCACCGACCAGCAGAAAATCAACCCCTGCCTGGTCAAAATGACCGGCGCTCAGGACGTCGTAGCTCGTGAGGCCGACAATTTTGGTGCCCTCAGCTTTTGCCTGGGCGAAGTGCCGTACCCGCACCCGTTTGGTGACGTCGCTCATCTGCTAAACACTAGTCCGGGCGCACGCTTTGTTTTCTGGCGGTCACCGGCAGGCGTCGGTCACGCCCGAATGCGACCGAGGAGATGCGCGGGCCAATCGCACCCTGTCGGCGCTTCCACTCGGCCACATCTACCAAAATCAGTACATCCGCGACCGTCTTGGCGTCGAAGCCTTTGGCGACGATTTGTGGATGATCGAGTCCTTCCACGATAAATAGGTGCAGGATCTCGTCGAGAACGTCGTAGTCGGGAAGGCTGTCTTGGTCGGTCTGGTCTGGTCGTAGTTCAGCGCTTGGGGGTTTCTCAATCGACCCGGACGGAATCGGCGCGGTTTCGCCCGACGCCTCGGCCTGGGCATTTCGCCATCTCGCCAACTCCCACACCAGAGTTTTTGGCACGTCTTTAATGGGGGCATAGCCACCCACCGAATCGCCATAAATCGTGGAATATCCAACCGCAAGCTCTGACTTGTTGCCCGTGGTCAGCACGAGGTGACCTTCCAAGTTGGACAGCGACATCAACACCACACCCCGAACCCGGGCTTGAACGTTCTCTGCTGCCAGGCCGGTCAACTTCAGCTGCTCATCGAATGGTCGAACGAGCTCGGCAATGGCTTCCACGCGGTAGGGAATACCCAAGCGCTCTGCCAGTTCGTCGGCGTCGGTTTTCGAGTGCTCACTCGAGTATTGGCTTGGCATCGAGACGCCATAGACCCGCTCGGGGCCGATTGCATCAACGGCAATCGCCGCGCAGACAGAGGAGTCAATACCGCCGGAGAGCCCCAGAATGACGCTCGCAAACCGGTTCTTCTCGACGTAATCCTTCGTACCCGTGACCAGTGCTCGCCAAATGAGCTCCAGGTCATCGGTTTCCGGCAACACTGTGGGAGCGGGCGGCTCGATCTGTCGATCCGCCACCTCGAGCTCCACAATCGACGTTCGTTCCGGGGCATCGCGATGCTCCGAAGAGCCTGCCTCAATCGTCACAATCTGGAGGCTCTCGTCGAAGACGGGGAAGCGGGAGAGCAGCGAGCCTGTCTGGTCGACGACGACCGAGTCGCCATCGAAGACCAGGTCGTCTTGACCGCCGACGAGATTGGCGTAAAACACGGCACAGCCCATGTCCTGCGCTCGCCTTTGGACTAATGGCAGGCGAACATCGTCTTTATCCCGCTCAAAGGGTGAGGCATTGGGAACGAGGAGGGCTCCCAGCGGGTAACTGCTCATCACCTGGACAGGGCCCCTATCCCGCCAGAGATCCTCACAAATGAGGACTCCGCAGTCGATGTCGTTAATCCGAAGAATCAGGTAGTCCTCACCGGGCAGGAATGTTCGGAACTCGTCGAACACCGAGTAGTTCGGAAGGTGATGTTTGGCGTAGGTGGCTTGGATGCGACCGTGCTGCAACACACTCACACAGTTTTTTGCCTGCTGCGGATGGGCGGGGTTGTATTGGTCTTTGGGGGGAGGGAAAGGTCCGTCTGGGTGCCCCACGAGGACAACCATTTCGCCCAGGCCGCGCTCCTCGAGCTCGGTGGCCATGTATTGAACGACTTCACGGGAGCGAACGAGAAAGTCATCTCGCAGAGCCAAATCTTCGATCGGGTAGCCGCTTAACGCAAGCTCTCCAGTCAGCAGCACTTGGGCGCCCTGATCCCAGGCTTCTTGGGCTTTTTCGACCAGACGCTCTCGGTTACCGCCTAAATCACCCACAATGGGGTTGGTCTGGGCAATCGCGACCGCGAGTTTCGGCATACCCAGTAGCCTAATAGCGAGGAATGTAGCCCCTCTGGGGAGGTGGAGTGATGGAAAAGCAACAGGAATTTGTCCTGCGCACGATTGAAGAGCGCGGAGTGAAATTCATCCGGCTGTGGTTTACCGACGTGGTCGGAACGCTCAAGATGGTGGCCGTTGCTCCCGCTGAAGTCGAAGGCGCTTTTGCCGAGGGCCTCGGCATTGACGGATCCTCCATTGAAGGGTTCACCCGAGCCTTCGAAGCCGATGTGTTGGCACACCCCGACCCGACGACCTTCCAGATTCTTCCCTGGCGCGGAGAAATTGACCCCACAGCGCGGATGTTTTGCGATATTTCCACTCCGGATGGCGAACCCGCCATGTCAGACCCGCGTTATGTGTTGAAGCGCGCCCTCCAGAAAGCAGCCGATCGCGGTTTCACGTTCTACACCCACCCAGAGATTGAGTTTTATCTGCTGACCTCCAGCGAATACGGCCCAGACGGTCCGGAGCCAGTAGATAAAGCGGGTTACTTCGACAACGTCCCCGGTGGTACCGCCCACGACTTCCGCCGTCGGGCTGTCCGAATGCTCGAAGACTTAGGGATTTCCGTCGAGTTTTCCCACCACGAGGGTGGACCGGGTCAAAACGAAATTGACCTGCGATACGCCGACGCACTCAGCATGGCCGACAACATCATGACCTTCCGCACGGTCGTGAAAGAAGTGGCCATCGAACAGGGCGTCTATGCGAGCTTTATGCCAAAGCCGTTCGCGAACCATCCTGGTTCAGGCATGCACACCCACCTCTCGCTGTTTGAAGGTGACACCAACGCCTTCTTTGACGAGGGTCAGGAATACCAGTTGTCGACAGTGGGTCGGCAGTTTGTGGCGGGACTTCTCCGTCACGCACCGGAGATCTCGGCGATGACCAACCAGTTTGTGAACTCCTACAAGCGCCTGTGGGGAGGCCACGAAGCGCCGAACTACATCACCTGGGGTCACAACAACCGCTCGGCACTGGTTCGAGTGCCGCTGTATAAGCCAGGGAAAGGCCAGTCGGCGCGTATCGAATACCGGGCAATGGACTCGGCGGCCAACCCCTACCTCGCCTTCGCCGTACTGCTTGCGGCAGGGATGAAGGGAATCGAGGAAGGTTATGACCTTCCGCCGGAGGCGGCTGACACCGTCTGGGAGTTAAGCCCCCAAGAGCGCAAAGCACTCGGATACGAAGCGCTTCCCACAAGCCTCGACCACGCGCTTAACCTCATGGAAAAGAGCGAGTTAGTCGCGGAGACACTGGGCGAACAGGTGTTTAACCACGTGTTGAGAAACAAACGCCTGGAGTGGGAGCAATACCGCGCACAGGTCACCCCCTACGAGCTTCAGGCCAACCTGGAGCTTCTCTAAGGGGGAGGACTGATGCCACGGGGCACTCTCGGGCTCAGCGAACTCGCCAAACACGGCTTCAGCGAGCTCACCGAGGCGAAAAACGCCCTCGAACAGCGGGGACTCTCGCCAGAGTTGTTTGATGGGGTGGCTGACCCTGACCGGTCTTTGCATTGGTGGGGGGTGCTACACGACACCCACCCCGCGGCGCTTGCCGAGCTCTCGTCAGACCCTGGTTCGCAGTGGCGGCTGGCAAAAATCTTGGGAGCCTCCGATGGCCTTGCCGAATTCTTTCGCAGAAACCCCTCTCAGTTATCGGTCGCCATGGACCCTCCGGTTCCGCCTGTTGACCGAGTAGAGCTGATTGACCGCCTTGCTCGTGCCGTCGAGGGAAGCGATGACCCGACGCGGGATCTTCGTATCGGCTATCGCACGGAGCTCGCCCGCATTGCGATCTGGGATGTGACAAGAGATCAACCCATCGACGCCGTTGAACAGGTGGCACAGGCGCTTGCCGATATTGCCGACGCCGTAGTGGAAGTGGCTCTTCGGTGTGCTCGAGAGGAGCTTGGCCTGCCTGAGGAGCAAGTACCTTTTGCGGTCATTGCCATGGGCAAGGCGGGGGCGCGAGAGCTCAACTACGTGAGCGATGTCGATGTGATCTACGTCACTGAGGCGCCCAATGGCGGCGAGGCCGACGGTGTCGTGCCGCAGGCCACTCAATTAGCCCAGCGTCTGCAAAAAATCATCATGGAGTTTGGTGTCGAGCCTGGTCTCTGGGAAGTAGACGCCAACTTACGTCCAGAGGGTAAAGATGGCGCGCTTGTCCGCACACTCGAGTCGCACCTGGCCTATTACGAGAGGTGGGCCAAAGACTGGGAGTTCCAAGCACTCTTGAAATCACGACCCATGGCGGGATCTCTCGAGCTTGGTGAGAAATACCGGGACCG
>CAJXYC010000075.1 GCA_913063365.1 uncultured Cellulomonadaceae bacterium | reverse complement strand
AGCCACACCCGCCTGCGATGCCGTCACCTCACACACACCCACCGCATCAATCGACACCACACCCGAAGACGTCACACGGCACACATCCGACTCAAACTCGGCAGAATCCGTCGACTCTGGATCAGTCGTCTTATACGTCACATCCAAACCCCGCGACGACGTCGCCGAGAGTTGGAACGGCACATCATCAAACCCCTTATCCCCCACCGCCGGAAACGTAATCGTCTGATTCGCCAAACCCACCACAATCGACTGGGTCACATCAGAAGCAGCCTCATAATTCGTGTCATCCCCATCGCTTGAGGCCGTAATCGTGCACGTTGCAGCCGAGGTGAACACCACCTCACCCGAATCAATCGAACACGCCCCCGACACCGCAAACGACACCGGCAACCCACCAGTCGCCTCCGCAGACGGCTCATACGTGTCACCCACCTTCGGATCCGCCGGAACACTCGAGGTGAACACCACCGACCGGTCAGCCTTCACCACCGTGAACGACTCAGACGCCACCGCAGACGCCAAAAAATTCGCATCCCCCGCACGCGTCGCCTCCACCACACACGCCGACCCCGCATCCACAGACCCCGCCGACAACACCACACCATCCAACACACACCCCGCCGTCTCCGACGCCGACGTCAACCCCAACGAAACATCACCAGACCCCGAACCCCCAGACACCCCCACCGTGATCGACCCACCAAAACGCAACACATCAGACCCCGAAACCGACAACGACGCCTGCGAAGACTTCGCCACCCCAGTAACCGACCCCGACGACGGCGAAAAACCAGACGCCGACGCCGTCACCGTCACCACCGCCGACTCACCAGCCGACAACCCCGACACCGACACCACACCATCGGTCACCGTCGCACTACCCGACGACCCCGCAGACTCACCCGACACCGCAGCCGCCAGAGTCACAGCACCCGAATACACACCCACATTCGACACCGGCACCTCGAAACCACCAACAGTCCGAGTCACATCACCCAACACCGGCACAGGATCCACCGGAGGAGGAGCAAACCGCACAACCACAACACCCGAACCACCATCACCAGGGCCGGTTGAGGCCCAATTGCTGAACTGCGACGGACCACCACCGCCACCCGAGCCAGAGTTCGGCGTCGCACTCGTTGCCAATATCCGTCCGGTGGGACTCCTAAACACGACTGTATTGCTGCTACCCGGACGGCCGTAACCCCCGTCACCGGCGGACACGCCACCCCCACTACCACGCACAAGAGTTCGGTTCCATGTGGTTGCCTGCCGAAGGGTCATAATGGCGCCGCCACCACCACCCGAGGCAAAGTCCTGGTCCGCCCCGGCAATATCTGAACTCTTTCCCGCTCCCCCACTACCGCCCTTCATGATGGGACTAAAAGACTGCGTTCCTATTTCTGCTCGACCTCCGGAACCGGTGGCGCCTCCGCCACCTCCTCCTGCCGACAGGATTGAGACATTGTCCAAGCTGATGTCCGTGACCGCCCCGCCCCCCGCAAAACCGTACGAAAAGCC
The DNA here is from genome assembly GCA_913063365.1 of uncultured Cellulomonadaceae bacterium. GTDB lineage: Bacteria > Actinomycetota > Actinomycetes > Actinomycetales > Microbacteriaceae > Pontimonas. Next base: position 4,530 of record CAJXYC010000075.1, on the reverse strand, counting down.
TCCGGAATCAGAGAGCGGCGACTGGCCGATACCGGTTTCTCCGCCATAGGTTCTGTTGCCACCTGCATTAAAAACAATCGCTCCACCCGATGATCCCCCTGGTCGGCCCTTCCCGTCTCCAGCGCCTACATAGGCAGAAGCTCCGGCGCCACCTCCACCTCCCGGCATGACTACCGAGGCTCCAACCTGAATGCTCGCAGTTCCGCAATCGATGTCGCTGCCCTCACTAAGGATGCATGATGAATCCCCGTCCAGGCCGGCGGTAGGGATTCGTGCCGAGCCGCCTCCGTAGCTTGAGGGAATGGAGATTCCCAAATAGTTAGTACTGCCGCTGCCCCCACCCCCTACATGAATAGTGGCTGTCTTGCCGAGTGAGGCGGGGTCAAAGCTAGTGTTCTCATAGAACCCGCCAGCGCCTCCACCCCCCACTCCACCGCCACCGCCGCCGGCGACGACGAGGACCCACATCGAATTAACATCGGGGACCGACCATTCCATATCGATGCCCGGCTGGATGAACTGGAGGACACATTCATCGTCGGTACCGTCACCGTCGGAGTCAACTGCGGAAGGCACGACATACGAAGAGTCATCGCCAACCTGGTCTGGTTGACCATCACTACTACCCAATGTTCCGTCTGCAACTGTCACGTCAGGTTCGCAGTCTGTTGGGGTGAGATTAGCGACAGCGGGTGGGATAGTTCCGGGTAGGTCTGTGACGGAGAGCAGCGGTGCCAGCAGGGTGATCGCGGCGATGCGGGCAATCGTGGGCCGGGTCTTAATATTCCAGCTGCTGTCTCGGCCACCCCGATCCGCTACTCGCCGCGTAGTGGGTTTGACCTGTGTTCCACGCGGGAACCGCTTCCTCGTGGAAGGTGAAGGTGACTTGGGCTGTGGTGTCATGTCTGCTCCCTCACGGTCATTCCCGGCATGTGGCCTGGTGGTTATGGTGGTGTGTCACCCCCGTGGGGGCCTGGTTCACACGGGGTTGAGGGGTGTGAACTTTCGGAACCGAGTGGGGATGTCTCCGGGGTGTTGAGGCTGATTCCACGGTAGAAACCAGCATCTGGCGCGTGGGGGCGGGTGACTGTTTTTTAGCCAAAACCTGGCCACTTGGGCCCGGTGCTGGATGCCTGTGAGGAGTGGCCGGGGCGCTGATCGGTCCACACCCGCGTGAGCGGTTTCGTCGCCGAGCTCCTGGCCCCTCTTTGACCTCGCTCTGCGGGTGGTCTCGTGAGATGAATGGGCCACTTTTTGACCGAATATTGACCCTTCGGTGGGAGAACATTTCTCTGCCTCGGGCATCTCACAACACGACCTCGTATCGTGACGCCATGGCTCAACGGAGTTCCTCTTTCGCCGCGCAATCCCGATCAGGTGTACGCGAAAAACCTCTTAACTGGAAATCGGCCCCCGCCTCGACGAGGCTGTCGAGTCTTCTGGACTTACTGAGCGAATCTCCCAGCCCCTCAGATGTGCTGCGCTCTCTGATCCACTCCCCCATCTTCGCTCCGGGGGCGCGGGCGGGAGCCTGCGGGATGATCAATCAGGAAGCAGAGCTGGTAGAAGTGGCCAGCTATGGCCTGACCCAACCCCACGGGTTTGTCGAGCGGCAAAACGTGTGGCAAAAGGTGCCGCCGTTTATCGACTTTGCCAATGAGATTCCCATTAGGCGTTCTGTCTCTGACATGCGCGCGGCACTGAACACCGGAGGTATCCACATGACCCCGGAGCCCTGGGCGGAGAGTGTGCTCATCCAGCCGGTCCACGGCGCACGAAGTGCGCCGCTGGGCGCATTTATCTTCATTTTTGACGTGGACACCACAGTCCCCATCAACCCGCTGATTGCTCCACACGATCTGCACTCCGCCCTCGTCTTGGCGATGCGGTCCCAGCCGTTCCTCCACAGTCTCGACCAGGCCATTGAAGACGATGCCAGGCACCTGGTGATGACCGACCGGGAGCTCAGTGTGCTCAAACTCGCTGCCCGCGGTCACACCAATAAGGACATCGCCAATCAGTTGAAGCTGAGCGTCAGCACCGTGAAGCTCACCTTCTCGCGCATCTTCGACAAGCTCGAGGTCAGCAAACGAAGCGACGCCATTGCCGGCGCGAAAGCACTGCGCCTGATTTAGGCGCCGGTGCCCACACCGCTCGAGGCGAACGCCTCAATGGGCGGACAGGCACACACCAGGTTCCTATCCCCAAACGCCTGGTCGACACGGCCCACTGGTGGCCAGTATTTGCCAGCCACTCGAGGGTCGGCCCCGTGCTGAGAACTATCCACCCCGCCCACTGCGGGGTAGGCGGCGAGCGTGCGGGAGTAGGGGTGGGACCAGCTGTCACTGACCGCCTCTGCTGCAGTGTGCGGGGCGTTGGTCAGCGGATTGTCCTCTGCGGGCCACACGCCGTCTTTCACCGCCCGCGATTCTTCGCGAATCCGAATCATCGCGTCGATGAAGCGCTCCAGTTCACCGAGGTCTTCGCTCTCGGTGGGCTCGACCATCAAGGTTCCCGCAACCGGGAACGACATGGTGGGGGCGTGGAAGCCGTAGTCCATCAACCTCTTAGCCACATCGTCCACACTCACCCCGGTTTCTTGGGTGATGGGCCGGATGTCGAGGACCACCTCGTGGGCAACCAGTCCGTTTTCTCCCACATACAGAACCGGGTAGTGGTCTTGGAGTCTCTTGGCAATGTAGTTCGCGGCCAGGACCGCTCGGGCGGTAGCTTTGCGCAGGCCCTCCGGGCCCATCATCCGCACATACGCCCAACTGATCGGAAGGATGCTGGGGCTGCCATAGGGGGCAGCCGAGACTGCGGGACCCGAGTGGACAAAGCTCCCGGCTTCACCGGTGGCCTCGTCAAAGGGCGGGTGCGAAGCCGACTGGGCGAAGGGGTGACCCGGCAAGAACGGAGCCAAGTGGGCTTTCGCGCCAACTGGTCCCACACCGGGTCCACCACCACCGTGGGGGATGCAGAAGGTCTTGTGGAGGTTGAGGTGGGAGACATCGCCTCCGATATCGCCGTAGCGGGCAAAGCCCACCAGGGCGTTGAGGTTCGCTCCATCGATATAGACCTGCCCGCCTGCGGCGTGGACCATGTCGGTGATGTCTTTGATCTGGTGTTCGTAGACGCCGTGGGTGGACGGGTAGGTGACCATCAGGGCGGCGAGGTTCTCGCCGTGTTCGGCGATTTTCGCCTTCACATCCTCGATGTCCACATCCCCCTGGTCGTTACACGCCACGACCACAACCTGCATTCCGGCTAACACTGCACTGGCGGCGTTGGTGCCGTGGGCCGAGGAGGGGATGAGGCAAATGGTGCGGTGGTCATCACCGCGGGAGCGGTGATACCCGCGAATGGCGAGCAGCCCTGCGTATTCGCCTTGGCTCCCGGCGTTGGGCTGGAGTGACACCGAGTCGTATCCGGTGAGCTCTGCCAACCAGCCCTCCAGATGCGACATCATCACCAGATATCCGGCGACATCGTCGGCCGGGGCGAAGGGGTGCAACCCTCCAAATTCCGGCCAGGAGACGGCTTCCATTTCGGTGGCGGCGTTCAGTTTCATTGTGCAGCTACCCAGCGGAATCATGCCGCGGTCGAGCGCATAGTCTTTATCGGCGAGGGATTTCAGGTAGCGCATCATCTGGGTTTCCGACCGGTGCACGTGGAACACCGGGTGGTCGAGGTAACTACTGCTCCGCGCGAGACCTGGGGGAACTGCTGTGTCCTCGGCGTGCTCGCCGCGATAGCCGGTTAGTCCCAAGGCCTCAGCGAGCGCCTGGAACACCTCCGATCCCACTCCGCGACCAGAGGCCTCCGCGGTGGTCTGATCGAAGGACACCCCGACGTGGTCGGCGTCTACTTCGCGCAGCAGCAGGCCGTGCTGGTAGGCGGTCTGAACAATCTCAGCGGAACGACCAGGAGTGTGTACCAGAAGCGTGTCGAAAAAGTGCTCGTGGACCAGCTCAAATCCAGCTTCGCGCAGGCGGGTGGCAAAGCCTGCGGCCTGCCGGGCGATGCTGGTGGCAATGGAGCGCAGCCCGTCTGGGCCGTGGTAGACGGCGAACATTCCGGCCATGACGGCGAGGAGCACCTGGGCGGTGCAGATATTGCTGGTGGCGCGGTCACGGCGGATGTGCTGCTCTCTGGTTTGCAGTGTCAGTCGGTAGGCGGGGTTGCCAAAGCGGTCTTGGGAGACACCCACCAGGCGGCCTGGCATTTGCCGCTCGAGTCCTTGCCGGACAGCGAGGTATCCGGCGTGGGGTCCACCAAAGCCAAGTGGAATACCAAAACGCTGCGTGGTGCCCACCGCAATATCCGCGCCCATCTCTCCCGGGGAAGTCAGCAGGGTGAGGGCCATCAGGTCGGCAGCGACGATGGCGAGCCCTCCGGAGTCTTTCACCGCAGTAATGGCTCCGCTTGGATCCCACACCCGCCCGGAGGCTCCGGGGTATTGCACCACCGCACCAAACGCCGCCGGCAGATCACCGGTGAAGTCAGTCTCGACCAGTTCGATTCCCAGAG
>CAJXYC010000074.1 GCA_913063365.1 uncultured Cellulomonadaceae bacterium | reverse complement strand
CCACCTCAGAAAAGTCATCCCACAATGCCTGCAGATCATCGGGGTTGGCGGTCGGCACCGCCACCACATCGCCGTTGGCAGGGCCTTCTAATTCGATGCCGTGCGAGCCAATCAGCCACCACCTGGGGTCTGCTTCCGACACTGTGCGCAGATTGGCAAGCCCCCTCCCCGACACCAGGGCCACGACGGTGTTGTCGGCCCCGGCCAAGCGGACGAGGGCCTCCCTGGCGGGAGGGGTCATCCGGGCGTCGTCTGGGTTGTCGACTAATGGCGCCAAGGTGCCATCGAAGTCGAGCGCGACGAGAAGCCGAGGTGCCGAAGCGGCTGCGTCCATCGCCTGGGCGATAGGCAAAAAACCCGTCAACGGCGACGCTTCCGCTCCGGTGGCTTCACCGCATCGATAAACGAGGTGGCCCAGCGTTTGATGTCGTTTTCCACCACGACTTTCCGCATATGTTCCATTCGGCTTTTCTGCTCGGCAGCACTCATGGCTGCTGCGTCCGCGAGGGCCTCTTTAAGGCCGTCGATGTCGTGTGGATTGACAATCAGCGCCTCATCCAACTCGTCGGCTGCTCCGGCGAATTCGCTGAGCACAAGGGCTCCGCGGTGATCTGTCCTCGCAGAGACGAATTCTTTGGCGACTAAGTTCATGCCGTCTCGAAGGGGGGTGACCACCATCACATCGCAGGCCACATACATCGCCATCATTTCCTCGCGGGAAATGTTTTGGTGCAAATAGACGATGGCGGGGCGGTTGAGGTGCCCGAAGTCGCCGTTAATCCGGCCGACAAGCTGTTCAATATCGTCTCGAAGCTCCCGATACTGCTCGACCCCTTCCCTCGAGGGGCTCGCCAACTGCACAAACACGGCATCTTCAGCTTTGAGAGTGCCCTCCTGGAGCATCTCGCCGAAGGCTTTTAGGCGGTGGCGAATGCCTTTGGTGTAGTCGAGGCGGTCGACGCCTAAGAACATGGTCTTCGGAGAGCCCAGTTCTTTCCGGATCTCTTTGGCTCTCTTCACCACCGCGTCACTGGAGGCCAGCTTCGCCGAGGACTGCACATCCAAAGAGATGGGGAAGGCTTCGACCATCACTTCCCGGGTTTTACTCGCCGTCACCGGTGGTGCTTTTCGATTTCTCGGCGGTGTCGCCCGAAGTGGCACCCGCACCATCGGTTTTTGCATCGAATAGCCGAAGTTACGTCTAACGGCTTCTCGCATATTCGAGGCGTCAGTTTTTCTCTGAAAGCCCACGACATCGGCGCCTAAAAGCCCGTGCAAAATATCTGCCCGCCAGGGCAGTTGGGCAAAAAGTTCATAGGCCGGGAAAGGAATGTGGTGGAAATAGCCAATTTGTAGATCGGGCCGTTTTTTCCGCAGCATCTGCGGCACTAACTGCAGTTGGTAGTCCTGCACCCAGACAAATGCGCCCTCCGCGGCGACTTCGGCGGCCCGGTCGGCAAAGCGCTGGTTGACTTTTTTGTAGGTCTCCCACCAGGTCCGGTGAAACTCCGGCTGGACGATCACGTCGTGATAGAGAGGCCAGAGCGTCGAGTTCGAAAAACCCTCGTAGTGTTCTTCCAATTCCACGGCGCTCAGCGCCACAGGAAAATAGTGCGTGGAGGCGAGAGAAAACGGCTCGAGGTCGATATCGACTCGTCCGGGCCACCCCACCCACGCAGCGGTGCGGCCTTTCATCACCGGCTGTAGCGCGGCGACAAGACCACCTGGCGAGGTCACCCACTTTTCTGCGCCGTTTTTGGCCGGTTTCGCGTCGATGGGGAGGCGGTTCGAGACAACGACAAAATCGAGCGTCTCGGGGGTTTTCGATGAGGCCATGAACCGGTTCCTCCCTGGGTTCCCGGGCTAATACCAGGCTACCACCGGGCGATTTTCCTCCCCCGGTATCTCCCGGACTTTGCCGACACGTAACCAAGAGGTCACCTTCAGCGGAAGCCCAGTTCGTAGCGTGTGGGGCGTGGTCACCATTGGGATGAGTACCAGCTGTAGCCACAGCTATCCCCTGGAGCAGACCTTCCGGCTCTCAGCCGATATCGGCTTCGACGGTGTCGAAGTCATGGTGATGCACGACCGCCGCACGAGAGATGCCGACACACTGCGGGCATTGGCCACCAGGTACCAGCAGCCGATCCTCTCCATTCACGCGCCTGTCCTGCTCGCCACCAGCTTTGTCTTTGGGCTTTCTGCCAAAACAAAACTCGAAAAGTCCGCCGAACTCGCCCGGGCGGTCGGTGCCCCCACGGTGGTGGTCCACCCGCCGTTTCGCTGGCAAGGCGGCTACAGCAAAGTCTTTGCCGAAGTGGTCGGGGAAGTAAGCGCCAGATACGGCGTGCGGGTGGCAGTGGAGAACATGTTTGGCTGGAAAGCAGGACACGCGCATCTGGACGCCTATGCACCCACCTGGAACCCAGGAACTCTTCCGGTGGATTCGCTCACTCTGGATTTTTCCCACGCGGCATTAAACGGCTCCAATGGATTGGAGCTCGCCACACAGTGGAGTGACCGGCTCCACCATGTGCACCTGTGTGATGGGACGTTCCCCGACGAGAATCCACACCTGTTCGATGAACATTTAGCCCCGGGTGATGGATCCCAGCCGGTCTCAGGTGTCCTCGAACACCTGGCAGCCGGGCGCTTTGACGGTGCGGTCATCGCCGAGGTCTCCACCGCGTCCGATCGGACGAGGGAAAAGAAAATGCAACGGCTGGGACGGACACTGGAATACGCGAGGAGATATTCGATGGCGCCGGTGACGCCGCTTCCAGTACCCCGTGAACAGATTGTGCTGGCCCGAGCCAGTTAACCCCCACCGGGGCTTCGCTAGCCTGGCGGTATGCGACGGTTTCTCTTCAGCTCCAGTCTGACCTCGGCGATTGCCTCTGGTCTTAGCCTCTGGCGGCGCACCGTTCGGGGCCCGAGAGACTGGAAGATGATTCTGCTGTGGCTGAGCTGGCTGATTTCCATGGTGCTCGCCGTGGCAAGTGTGTTCGAGCGGGAGCGGCGTTAGAGAACAAGCGCGTCATAGAGCATGTAGAGGCCAAGCCCTGCCAAAGCCACTCCCCCACCTGCTCGAACAGCCACTAGTCGACTTTCTGACTGGGCAAACCAGTCCCGTGCAAATCCTGCGGCAAGAGCCCAGACCGAGTCGCTGGTAATTCCGATGATGGTGAAAATTAGCCCCAGCAGAAGCATCTGCCACACCACGGAGGTTCCGTTGGGCGTGACAAACGCGGGCATGGTCGCCACAAAAAACACGATGGTTTTGGCGTTAGTGATTCCGACCCCAATCGACTCAACAAACAGCCTGCTGTGCCGGGGTTGGGTGCGCACTTTGTCGACTCTGGTGTGACTTTTTCGAGACAGGATCGCCTGCAGGGCAAGGAGCAGGATGATGATGGCCCCACCCAGTTTCAGCGCAAAAAACAGCGGCGGAATGGCGATGACCAGAGCGCCAAGACCAAGAGCCACCGCCAGGATTTGCACGCCCACTCCCGCGGCATTTCCCAGAACAGAAATAATCGCTGCTCGTTTGCCCCACGCCAGTGCCCGGCCGATGGAATACAACACACTGGGGCCTGGAATGACGATGATCACCAATGCGAGAAGCGTGAACGCCACCAGGTTGGACCACTCAATCACCACGCAAGTGTAGGGCTCAATTTCTGCCGGTTTAGGCTTGTGGGATGCGGGGCGAGGAGGCGTAATGGCGGCGATCAGTCTGGTCACCGACGCCCACGTGTCGAAAACAGAAGCCATCGCCGTGCTGGAGACCGTGATCGGTGTCCGCGCAGATAAGAGAGACCCCGCCAATCCTTCTCTTTTTCTGCCAAGCGGGTCCCACCTGACTATCGAAGTGCCAAAGTTTGGCGAAGACCTGCCGCTCACTCTGGACCTGTCTGCCGATATTCCAGAAGACATGTTGGAAAAGCAGGCAGAAGAACTGGCTGCCGAGCTCGGTGAGGTTGTCGGCTGGAGCTGCGTGATTTTAGGAAACCAGCCCGGATGAGCAGGCTCAGTTGGGAGCGAGCAACAGAAATCCCTCTGCTGATTGCCGGGTTCTTATTTCTGTTCTCGTATTCCTGGCAAGTACTCGCAAACCCCACCACCGAGATCTACCAAGCCATGGAATGGCTTGCTATTGCCGTGTGGGTGTTTTTTGGCGTGGACTACGCAGTGCGGTTCATCCTTGCCCGGCAAAAAATGCGCTGGTTTGTGAGAAACCTCTTCGACTTTGTGGTGATTGTTCTGCCTCCCCTTCGACCGTTGAGACTTCTCCGGCTCGTGCTCTTAGTGCGGGTGTTTCAGCGCCACGCCCCGCGTCTAGTGCGAAACAGAATTCTCGCCTTTGCGGTGGTCGCGACCGTCTTGCTCGTCTACATCGCAGCGCTCGCCGTGTTGGAAGCCGAGCGGTCCTTTGGGGACATCACCACCTTTGGTGATGCGCTGTGGTGGGCGTTGGTGACAGTCACCACCGTCGGCTACGGCGACTACACGCCGGAAACCTCGGTCGGTCGCACGATTGCGGTGGGACTCATGTTGGGAGGCATTGTCTTAGTCGGCATCATCGTCGGCACACTCGGCTCCTGGATTATCGAAAAAGTCACCGACGACAACGACGATGACGTCGCCGACACCACGGTGGCCGTGCAAGAACTGCGGGAAGAAGTCCGCGCGCTTCGCGCGCTTGTCGAAGACCGAACCGAATCTCGCGACCGATAGACGCGCCCAGGCCAGAAACTGGTCGGGCTAGGCTCGGCGGCATGAAAGCTCTCGTTGCCACGGCACTCCTCTCGTCTCTCTCGCTTCTGGCCTCATGCGCGGCTCCACCACCTCCCACTCCTCCCACTCCAGAACCAGCAGAGGCGCCCGCCCCACAGGCGGAGCCCGATCCTGCGCCGTCGCCACCCGCTGAACAGGAAGCTGCGCCTGGCGAACTCGGTGCCATCACTGAGCTTGGATTGAGCGGGGTCAGCCCACATATGGAAGCGACGGACAACGGTTACCGTCTCTACTACGCCTCCATTGAGGTGGGAGGTCTCGCTGTTGACAACTGCACAGCCCAGTGGGAGTGCTCCAATCAGGTGGTGCTCCAGCGCATGGCCGACCTCACGATTGTGGAGACTGGCTCGGGTGAGAGGCGCGGTTACTGGGTGGAGTTAAACCCCGACACGAAAGACAAAGAGATTTTCACAGGTCTCGTCGCCGCAGACGGCAGTAGCACCTCCGGTGGTACCTCGCTTGGCTTTAGTAGTGCCGGGCAGATGGCCTGGGGTGTCCCCGACGCTGTCACTCTTCCTGATGGTCGGGTTCGGCTCTACTGGGTGGTGACTGGTGAGGGTCGTGCGTCGGAAAGAATCGTGTCCGCCACCTCCACCGACACCACCGGGACAGCATTTGAGATGGATAACGGATTCCGACTCACTGGAGGGTATGTCGACTTTGAGGTCCTGCAAGCTGTGGATGGTGACTGGGTTGGCGTGATGTCGTCCTCTCCAGAAAACTTGCCGGAAAACCCTCAAGGTTTGTTTGTTGGAACATCAAAAGACGGAATCGAGTGGGAAGTAAGCCCGGTGAATATCGCACCGTCCGACATGTCCTACCTAGACCCCACCGGGATTCCACAACCTGATGGGTCATTCCTCATTGTCATGGCAGTCGCTCCCAACGAAATGGGCGATCGGGACTACACCCTCTCGGTGACGACACTCACGGTGGGCGACTAACCGCGCTGCAGTCCCGCGCTATGTCGCGGGCAGTTGAACTCCGAGAGCTACTTGCCCTCAGTGTCTGCTGGGGCCTCGGGCTCTGCTGGTGCCGCTACCCCTACAGAAGCCGTCTGAGGGGCGGGCTTTCGACCAGACCTGGTGAGTAACCACACTGTCACTCCGGCACCGACCACAACTAATCCCGCGAGGGTCAGCCACAGCCAGAGCAAGGATCCTTCCTCTGCGGCCGCTTCGACGAGCACCGTGTCTCCGTCGATGGCCAAGACCACCACTTCACCGCCTGCTAGGACAGATCCGGAGACTGTGCGGGCGGGGTAGACCGTGCCATCGAGGGCAATCTCACCCGATTCGGTAGTGATTTCCGAGGTCGCGACGGCGGTTGCGCCGATAGCCTCGGC
>CAJXYC010000073.1 GCA_913063365.1 uncultured Cellulomonadaceae bacterium | reverse complement strand
AATCATGCGCTTCGCGGCAATCACGTTCACCTCGAACATGGAACGCCAGTCCTCAATCGAGCCATCCTCGACAGAGTCCATCCCCACAGCACCGCCGGCATTATTGATCAGCACGTCCACCCCGCCGGAGGTGAGCGCAAAATCTCTGAGCGCCGTCACCTCGTCGTCTCGCGTGACATCACAGACAAAGGTGTCAATGGCGTCACTCGCGATTTCTGCCAGACGCTCTTCACGCCTGGCAACAGCGAGCACCCGAAAGCCTCTTTCTGAGAGCAGAAGGGCAGTCGCACGCCCGATCCCGGAGCTTGCTCCGGTGATCAGGACCCGCTTTGTCACGGTTTCAGATGAGCTCTAGAGCGACTTCACGGCACCGAGCACTTTGGTGAGCGAATCCTTCGCGTCACCAAAGAGCAATGTGGTGTTTTGCTCGAAGAGCAGCTCATTTTCGATTCCTGCGAACCCTGGTCGCATCGATCGCTTCAAGAAGACCACTTGCTGGGCGTCGCCCACATTCAAAATAGGCATGCCATAAATCGGTGATCCAGGTGTGGTCTTCGCAGCGGGGTTCACTACGTCGTTCGCTCCCACGACCAGCGCCACATCGGCGTTCTTGAACTGTGGATTGACCTGGTCCATCTCCACCAGCACCTCGTAGGGAACGCTCGCTTCAGCGAGCAACACATTCATGTGTCCCGGCATGCGTCCGGCAACCGGGTGCATGGCGTAGACAACCTCGATGCCCTTGGCCTCGAGCGCTTGTTGCAGCTCGGAGATTGTGTGCTGAGCCTGGGCAACGGCAAGACCGTAGCCGGGAACGATGATGACCTTGTTGGCATATCCCAGCAAGATGGCGACATCTTCTGCCGAGCTGGAGCGGACAGGGCGATCCGACATTTCTGTCGACCCGGCAGATGTCCCACCACGGAATGCTCCGAAGATGGTGTTGGTCACACTCCGGCCCATGGCCTTTGCCATCTCTTGGGTGAGGATTGTTCCACTGGCTCCCACAAGGGTTCCACCGACCAGAAGAAGAGTGTTGCCAAGTACCAATCCAGAGGCAGCCACAGCCAATCCGGTCAGTGCGTTCAGCAACGAGATAACGATAGGCACGTCCGCACCACCAACGGGCAGAACCACCAAGACTCCACCGATCAGACCCAGTGCCATCAACGTGACAGCCCAGGTGTAATCGGCCTGTGCGATCACAAAGTAGGAACCTGCGAGCGCTCCAATCACCACGAGAATCATGGCGATCTGCTGACCCACAAACGTGACCGGCCTCGTGGTCATCAGCTCCTGCAGCTTCATAAACGTGATGATGGAGCCTGAGAAGGAGACGCTTCCGACGAACACCGTGAAGGCGACGGCAATGAGGAATCCGAGTGTGTCGGCGTGCTGGAGCTCGAGAAGCGCGACAACGGCCGCGGCGCCACCGCCGACACCGTTAAACAGGGCAACGAGCTGCGGCATCTGGGTCATTTGGACGGCGTTTGACGCGAGTACCGCCACCACCGAACCGACGACAACGACCCCCAGAATCCACGCAATATGGTCTAGTTCGTTGGAGAGGAACACGGTCGCCACACCAATGACTGCTCCGAGCGCTCCTAAGAGGTTTCCGCGCCTGGCCGTCTTGGGTGAACTAAGGCCTTTCAGGGCAAGAATGAAGAGAACAGCAGCGACTAGGTAGGCAAGAGCCGTCACCACGGGGTTCAGGACGATCACTTGGCGCCCTCCTTACTGGCTGCAGGCTTGTTCTTTCCCGAGAACATCTGCAACATGCGGTCTGTCACGACAAAACCACCGACGAGGTTGACTGTGGCGAGCAACACCGCGAAGAGTGCAACTCCCAAAATAAAGGGACTTTCTGCTTGGCCTGCCACCAAAATCGCTCCCACGAGGATGATGCCGTGGATGGCGTTCGCACCAGACATCAGCGGCGTGTGGAGGGTGCTGGAGACTTTCGAGACCACCTCGAAGCCCACAAACACGGAGAGCACAAAGAAGGTCAAAAGGGTCATGGCTTCCATGGCTAGGCTCCCTTCTTCTTCGGAGCAAGAGCCTCACGGGTGGGTTCGTGGTTGATTTCACCATCGCGGGTGAGGCAGGCTCCCGCGACCACTTCGTCGTCAAAGTCGGGCTGAATTTTTCCCTCCACGCTCATCAACGCAAGAAGGTTGGCGATGTTTTTCGCATAGAGCCTGGAGGCGTCGTAGGCCATGGAGGAGGGAACATCTTTCATTCCCACGAGTGTGGCGGCGCCCTTGCCCCCCTGGACTTTCACGGGGGTGTCTTTGCCCGCGACGGAGCCTTCAACATTTCCACCGGTCTCCGCCGCAAGGTCGATGAGCACCGAGCCCGGTTTCATGTCTTTCATCATCGTCTTGGTAATCAGCCGTGGTGCCGGACGTCCCGGAATCGCCGCGGTCGTAATCACAATGTCTGCTGCGCTGACATACGGAGTGAGGAGCTCCTGTTGGCGCTTCTGTCGATCGCTGGAGAGTTCTTTGGCGTATCCACCTTGACCGTCTGCTTGTGCATCTAGGTCAAGCTCAATGAACGTTCCACCCATCGAGCGCACCTCGTCGGCACTCGCGCTTCGCACGTCATAGGCCTGCACTTTTGCGCCCAGCCTCTTGGCGGTGGCGATTGCTTGGAGACCGGCAACACCGGCGCCGAGGACAAGGACGTTGGCTGGGGGAACGGTACCCGCTGCCGTCATGTAGAGAGGCAAGAAACGGGGGAAGCGCATCGCCGCTTCCAACACGCAACGGTAGCCCGCCACGAGAGCTTGGGATGTGAGCGCATCCATGGATTGAGCCCTGGAAATACGGGGAACGAGCTCCAGCGCAAAAGACGTCACTTTCTTCTTCGCGAGGGCCTTTACCGTGGGACCTTCAGAGGCGGGAGATCCCAGACCGACCGTAATCGTGCCGGCCTTCAGCTTGTTCACGACCGCGGTGCTGAGCGGGCGCACGTGGGTGAGGACGTCGACTTTCGAAACATCGAGCGTCGGCACAATCTTGGCGCCCGCGTCCTGATAGTCCTTGTCGGGATAGCCGGCAGCTTCGCCCGCTCCCTTGTGCACGTGCACGGTTAGACCCATATCCACTAGCTGCTTAGTGGTCTCGGGTGTCTGGGCGACGCGGTTTTCTCCCGCGATGGCCTCGGTGGGGACACCGACAATCATGTAGCTCTCCCGGCCTTGGTTCAATGACTCACTGCGCCAGTCGATGCCAGGCGCAGAGCGGTCTTTAACCTAGCAGACCGATACCAACAAGACAGGGTCTGGAGAGCTACAGGTAAATCCCGCGACGCGGACCCGGAGGGCGAGCCCACCGGGGTGCACGCCGAAGCCATACGGGGTGATGACGCCACTTCCAGGCAATTGCACCCAAGACTCCCGCGACAAGTACCACTACCAACAACAGCCACATCATCATGTCGTCAGTTCTCACCCCCTATAGGGCAAGAATAAACTAAAGCTACTTTAAATAGTGTCCAGGATGCGGTTTACATACGCATCGATCAGCGCGTCTCTCCGCGCGTCCACGTCGGCAATCCCCGCCGACGGCAAATGCCTCCCGGAATTCCAGACCGACACACCAAGAGTTGCCCAGGAGACAGCCGAAACCGACATCAGCAACTCCTCATCGGCAAGAAGATCTTTGCGGAGCTCCGGCGAGACGTCGACTGCTTCTCCCGATACCTTGCCCGCACGCACATCCCGAATCAACAGACCCAACCCCATCAGGTTGAACTCAAACCTTTCACGCATCATGTCGCCGTATTTGCGCTCCAGAATCTGGGCCACATCGGCCATCGCGACGGGGTAGTTGTAGATGCCACCCCATCCCCCGAGCTCTTTGGTTCCTTCAATCTGCCGCCGCATCCAGGCTTCGATGCGACTCCTCGGATCCCTCGGTGCGCACTCCACCGCCTCCCACAGTTGGCCGATGTAGCGGGCGTAAAACACCGACGCCGTCTCCGCTAGCAATTCATCTCTCGAGCCGAAGTAGTGATTGATCATCGGAAGGGTGATTCCCAAACGATCACAGACACTGGAGACGTTGAACAGACCAGGTCCGACCTTCGCTACTTCGTCGAACGTCAAGAAGATTATTTTGTCCCGCATCGGCGGTTGCGGGGCATCGGAAAAGGTCAACCAGAAGCCCGCCGTGAGAGACGAGTCGGGGTGAGAGGTGTCGGTCAGCTTCCTGCGTGCCACGACTCCTCCGCTCTGTCCCTGGCGCCCCGGGTCTTAGTCCGTGATTTTTCCGAGGCCCGGAACAAAGCGTCCGACGGTGCGGGCGTAGTCCCGATAGTTCTCGTAGCGCTCCAGAAGAAGTCTTTCCTCCGCCCGAGCCTTCACGTTCAACAGCATAACCAGCAGCAAAAAGAACACGATGTGCCATGTGCTGGAACCCCACACGACAATTCCCAACATGGCGAGCAACACCGCCGTGTAAATCGGATGCCGAATGAGCCCGTAGATTCCGCCGGTCTCCAAATGCCCATCGAGTCGGGGGATGGGGTTTGGCGTAAGAGCTTTACCTAACTTGATGGTGGACACCACCCCGATGACCAGCCCGCCGAGTAACAAGGCCCCTGCGGTAATACCTGCCACAAGACCAGTCGGCCAGAGCCCACCCTGCGGAATCGCGACGAGAAGGGTGATCAACACAAACTGCAGGGTGACAAGAATCCAGGCGACAGACTGCTTCATGGTCAGAATTTCCCCGGACTTCGGCTCGCGGAGAAAAACGATCGGAAGCTTGGCTCGGGCATCTCTACCGCACCACCCAGGCTCGACCGGTGTGATCGATGCGCTGTAGGAAGGGCTTCCACGGAGCAGTTTCTAAATACTCCTCGACTGCTCTCCGTGAGCCTTCCCAATCACCAAAGTCGTCGATGATGACAACACCGCCTGAGGCCATCCGGGGCATCAACACCTCAAGCTCATGCTTCGTTGACTGATACCAATCAGTGTCAAGACGAGCAATCGCCACAGTCTCCGGCGCAGTTGCTTCAAGGGTGTCTTCGACTAGGCCTTTGACGAAGTGAAACCTCTCGAAAGAATATCCACTTCGCCGCATGTTCTCTTCCACCTCTTCCTGGGGCGACACCGCCCAAACGAGAGACTCATGTTTTTCTGACTCTGACTCACGCAGTAGGGCCTCGGCCGATCTCCCACCAACTCGGACATCAAGGTCACTGGGCGGAGGCATGCCCTCAAATGTGTCGTATAGCCAAATGTCCCGAGCAGAGCCACCCAGGTGGTGCAGGGCCCGAGCCATCAGGTAAGTCGAGCCTCCCTTCCACACACCACACTCCACAAAGTCTCCGGGGATTGAATTGGCCTCGACATAGTCAACGGCGGTGAGCAAAGCCCACATTCGCTCAGGTCCGGTCATCGATATTTCCAGGGCATCAGCAATCATCTGTGCTTCGTCAATCGAGGCTTCCGGCAGTTGACGATTGATGCGCTCGGCATTGGATGGCTTGCTTTCGCCCCGAAGGCGGCGACCAACACTTCGGAAGTACTTGTTTAACCGTGAACGAGCCAAATCTCCCTCTCTTTAATCGAGCCTAGATGCTGTGCCTGGCTCCGGTCCTTTCGGCTACAGAACCGAACAACCCTCCACGACCGTGTCGAGAATACTAAGTGTGCCGACATCCGACACCTGCGCCTGCAAAATGTCAGCATCGAGCACCACATAATCGGCGGCCATGCCGGGGCGCAGTTGGCCCTTCTCTGCCGACTGACCAGTCGTCTGGGCACTGCCGACGGTGTATGACCAGAGAGCCTGTTCAATACTGACCCGCTCGTCCGGTCCCACAACCTCGCCGGCGGCATCACGCCGCTCCACCATGGCCTGCATGACATGGAGAGGCGCGCCATTTGCGACCGGGCGATCCGAGCTCCCCGCGCAAAGAACGCCTGCGTCGATTAGCGACCGATGGCGGTGAATGCTTGCCTCTCTGGCGGGACCCATCGCCTCCCGCATCTGGACTCCAAGCTCTGGCATGAACCCAGGCTGCGTGACGATGGCTACTCCTAAGCCCGCGGCCTGCTGAACCTGTTCGTCAGTGACCACACCTCCGTGTTCAATGCGGTGGGGCATGATCGGCTCCCCAAAGCGTCCTATGGCCTCTTCGAATGTGTCT
>CAJXYC010000072.1 GCA_913063365.1 uncultured Cellulomonadaceae bacterium | reverse complement strand
GGGTGGGACACCAGTTCCTTTCTGGCCTCCTCCGGAAGGCTCTCGCCATAGCGACTGGTCGCGTCCTCGAGCAGGAGATATCCCCGCTGAGAGCGTCCGGGTTCCCCCGTGACAGCGACCACGTCGCCCACCTGAGCACCTGAGCGCAAGACCGGATCCCGTCCTTCTAGGTCGCCAATGACCGTCACCGACAACGTGAGCACGGGGGCTGTGGAGAGGTCTCCACCCAGGACCCCCGCACCCGGTGCCATCTCCGCTAGGCCTTTGGCGATTCCCCGGGCGAGTCCCACCACATCCTGGACGGGAGTCTCGGGCGGAGCCGCCAGGGCCACAATCACGCCAACCGGGACAGCTCCCATCGCCGCAATATCGGCGAGGTTGCTGGTCATGGCTTTGTAGCCGATTTGATCAGGACTTGACCAGTCGCGCCGAAAATCTGGGCCTTCCACCATCATGTCGCAGCTGGTGACGAGCTCTGGGGTGTGGAGCTGGATGACCGCCGAATCATCTCCCGGTCCTACGGTGAGCTGCGGGGAGCCTGGAAGAAGGGGAAGAATGCGGGCTAACGTCTCCCGCTCACCAAGCGAATGGAGGGTGAGCTCTGACGATTCGGCCACCCCTCCACGCTAGCCTGAGAGCAATCATGAAAGCGCGCATTTTGGGCAGTCTGGGACTGCTCGCGGTGGCACTTCTGACGGCCTGTTCACCGGTTGTCCGCCTCGAAGCAGCGCCGGAGGCCAACAACCCCAACTGCGCGAACATGATTGTGCGCTTGCCCGATTCGATTGAAGGCTTCGACCGGAGAAACGTGAACTCCCAGTCCACGGCCGCCTGGGGAGACCCGGTGGTGATCATCGCGCGGTGTGGTCTGCCACGGCCTGCCCCCTCGACACTCCCCTGTGTCACAGTCGACGGTGTGGACTGGCTGGTCGACGAATCGGACCGCCCAAACTTCCGGCTCCTCAGTTACGGACTCGAGCCAGCGACCGAAGTGATCGTTGACTCGAGTGCGGTCTCGGGGACGGCTGCTTTGCAAGCCCTCGCAGGACCAGTGGCCAGCCAGTCTGCGCCAGTGGCGCAGTGCATTGACGCGACTGACGTCTTTGGCTAGTTCATCCCCACAAGCTTGCCGGCGATGCCGCCCGCGGCACGGAGGGCCACTCCTTGCGAGAAGCCAGGTTGCGGCCAGCGGATGCGGCGCTCGATTGCTTCTGTGACCGCACCGGCGAGCACTTCGGAGGCAGCGCGCTTTGGCGCCCACAAATACAACGACATCGCTCCAGGAATCGTGTTCACCTCGTTGACATAAACCGTGTCGGTCTCTGAATCCCACAACAGGTCAACCCGGACAATGCCCGTGAGTCTCGTCACTTCTGCCACGCGGGTCGCAAGGTCGGCGGCCGCCTTCGACACCGTGTCTGGCACCTGGGCGGGGAACTCGCGCGGAGCGTGGGTGAGTCCTGCCCCTTCGGAGCCTCCCGACAAGTACTTCTGCTGGTAGCTGTAGACCCCATCGGTGGCCTCTCCCGCACGAAGAGGCTTCTCAAGGTCGGTGAGCTCCAGTTCCGGATAGGTCCGGAAGGAAATGTTCAGATCGACAATTCCGCTTCGGAAAGGCTCCAGGACCGCACCGTTTTTCAGGTGCGGGCTTGAGCGACCAATCGCTCGGGCCGCCTCAATGTCGTCGACCACTTCAATGCCAATCGACGACCCTCCAAAGCGCGGCTTCACGATGTAGGGGCCGGGGAACGACGGTTCACTCGAATCGCTGAGAGCTACCCGCTCCAGGGTGGGAATCCCTGAGGCCTGCATCAGACCGGCAAAGGCGAGTTTGTCCATCCCCACTGCTCCCGCATACAAGCTCGAGCCGGTGTGCGGGATGTCAAGGGATTCAAAAACAAACGCGGCGCCACCGCCTTCGCCTCCGCCGCCGTGGAAACAGAGGAGCGCCGCGGCAATATCGAGCTTTTTTGCCCCCAGGCCTTTTTTCGGAACAAAACCGGGGTCACCGCCCAGTTGCAGAACAAGTTCTTTGGAGCCCGATGGTGCTCCCTCAAGGAAGTCTTTGGCCTCGGAGTTCTGTGGGACCTGGAACCACTGGCCAGTGGGGGCCAAATACAAAGCCTCGATGCTGTGGCCGGCATCGCGCAGAACACGCTCTGCCTGGAGACCGGTCAGGATGGAGATTTCATGCTCGGGGCTTGGACCCCCGAACACCACTGCCCACGATCCCGACTTACTCACTGGCTAGTCTCCTCCCGGCACCGACCGATGTGACGGGTGTTTAGGGGTAGTGGTCGGGCAAATCGTTCTCATAGAGGATAACGTCGGATTCCCCCGCCTCCTGGAGCACCGCACCGACCGCGTCATCGCGGGTGAGGAACACCTGGGCCTGCTCACCGGCCCCCTCCACGAGGGCTTGCCGGTTGGTAAGCCCCACGGCAAAACAGATACCTCCGGCGGTTCGGATAGCCTCCCCAAGCTCCCGGTTGCGCTTTCGCTGCAGGGCTCCGAGCTCGACCATCCCAGGTGTGACGACAAAGAACTTGCCGCCTCGTTCTTCGGCGAGCGCTTTCGCACCCTCTACTGCCCGGAGTGCACCGGGGGGATTGGAGTTGTAGGTGTCGTCGATAATGGCGACACCTCGCTCGGAGTAGCTCACCTCGCTGCGGTGGGCGGCAACGGGCAAAGAATTCAGCTGTTTGAGAGCGGCCTCCGCCGGGACATCCAACGCCCAGGCGATACCCAGTGCCACTGCCATGTTGATGCCGTGGGCGAGAATCGGGACCGTAATGTCCTGGGGGTCCGAATCGCCATAGCGAACGGTGCCCGATTCGGGATCGATGCTGACATCGGCTTCATGACCCTGGGCGCTCACCGTCACCACGATGGTTCCGCGTGATCGGCAGGTATCTGCCAGTTGAACGAGCTCTGGTTGGTCAACGGGCAGTACGACCACAGACGCGTTTTCTGTGATTTCTGCCTTCGCTCGGAAAATGGCCTGGTGTGACCCAAGCCGCTCGTAGTGGGCTTCCCCCACCACCGTGATGGCAGAGATATACGGGGGGAACCAGGTGGAGAGCTCGCGAATTCTGCCCTCCTGGTTCATGCCCATCTCGGCGACAAACACTTCTGTTCCCGGGGCGAGGGTGTCGTTAATCGAGCGGGAGAGCCCCATTAAGTTGTTGAAGCTCGCGGGCGACGCCATCGTTTGATACTTCGCGCCCAAGATGTGCGCGGTGTATCCCTTGGCGGTCGTTTTGCCGTAGGAGCCGGTAATCGCGACAATCTGCGGGTCCACCCGGTGAAGTTTGTCTTGGGCGTTCTTGAGATACGGCTTTTGCAAAGCCCTCTCCACTGGCCAGAGCACCCAGATTGAGAGGTCCATCACGAGGGCGTTCAGGATGACAGGAGCCAATGCACCCGCGGGGCCAAGCCACCACATCGAAGCGATGGCGATAGCGGCGAGAAGCA
This sequence comes from uncultured Cellulomonadaceae bacterium, assembly GCA_913063365.1. Lineage (GTDB taxonomy): Bacteria > Actinomycetota > Actinomycetes > Actinomycetales > Microbacteriaceae > Pontimonas. The sequence continues at coordinate 2,701 of CAJXYC010000072.1, read as the reverse complement.
CAGAACTGACCACCGCGACTCGAATCAGTCGGCCCGTCCACGCGACGGGCTTGGTCACCCCGGTCAGCGGCATCCGCCACGGGGATAACGAGGCAATCAGCGGAGCCAAGACCACCAACCAGGCACCGATTGGCACCGACCAGGGAACGCTTAAGTAACCAAGGAGTGCCGCTGTAATCGCGAGCGCCCACCACAGAAGGCTGAGCGGTCGCCGTGCCAGCCACAGTCTCTCGATCCGAGTGACCTCACCCGGCAGGTACTGCACGCGCTGCGCGACCCGCAGCCAGCGCAACTGTCCAAGAACAAGTGCCGCCAGCAGCGACAGGATGGTGACCACCACAATCAGGTCAAACCAACCGGTCACGTCTCTCCCTGGTGGATGCGAGTAATGGCCTCTCGGAGCGCCGCCACCAGTGTGTCATCGAGTAAATGCTCCGAGTCGTCTACCACGCTGAGCCGTCCGTGAGGCAGTTTCGACAGGGCTGCTTCCGCGACGGCAAGCGGCGCTGGACGGTCGTACTGGCCCCACACCAACTCCACCGGCATGGCCAGGCCTGACATGTCATCGAGATAATCCTCGGCGACGGTTTTCACCAAGATGTCTCGCATCACGCCTGTGGCCTGCCGATAATCGGCAGAACCGAACCGGTGTCTGGCGTTTTCTAGCCGCGCTTCGCTCACAAGCCCCACTGAGCGAAGGAACCGAATGGTGGCGTAGCGCCAGTCCGGGCCTTTGGCCGGGTGCAATTTGGTAATCGGGACACCTGTCAATACCAACGCTCGAACACGCTCTGGGTATTTCGCCGCCAGTCGAATCGCGATTCGTCCACCAAAGGAGTGGCCTAACAGGATGGGCGGGTTGTCCGGGTCGAGGGCGGGGAGTAACCACTCGGCGTAGTCGGCCGGTGACCAGGGTGTGGGCGGCGGGTCGACCACTCCGTGGCCCGGAAGCTGCACAGCGGCCGCGTCCATGCCCTCTAATACCGGCGCGAAGTCGGCGGCGGTGCGACCCCAGCCGTGGAGGGCGATGACGTCGAAGGGCTCGGATCCTGTTTTCTCTGCCAGGACCGACCCTCCCGCGAGCGCGCTCAGCACGACCTACTCCCCTTGTGGTTCGTCCGAGTCGGTTGCGAGATGCGGGGCTAGCTCCGCAGGGTCGAGTTCTCCCCGGAGTACCTGCTGGACCTGCAGAACAATCGGCATCGACACTCCTTTGGAGGCGGCAAGTTCCAGAACAGGCGTCACCGCCTGGATTCCCTCGGCGGTTTGATTCATTCTGCGCACCACATCGTCTAGTCCGAAGCCTTGGCCGAGAAGCCTGCCCGCCGTGTTATTTCGTGACAGAGGAGATTCGCAGGTGGCAATCAGATCTCCGAGCCCGGCAAGTCCCGCCATGGTCTGTGGTTCGGCACCGAACGCGGCGGCGAAGGCGCTGATCTCGGCGAGACCGCGGGTGATGATTGAGGCTTTCGTGTTTTCGCCATAACCCACTCCGTCCGCGATTCCCACAGCGACAGCGATCAGGTTTTTCAGCACCCCGCCAAACTCGGTGCCGACGACGTCGTAGTTCACAAACATCCGGAAATAGGGGGTGGTGGCCTGCTTAGCAATTTCGGCGGCAGTCTCTGCATCCGTTGAGGAGGCAACGGCAGCAGTGGGTTGTTCTTTGGCAATCTCGAGGGCGAGGTTTGGACCGCTGACAACAGCAATCCGGTCCTCACCGACACCGGTGACATCCGCAATCACTTGGGACATCCGGTGGCCGGTGCCGCTTTCCACACCTTTCATCAAGCTCACATAGACCGCGCCAGCATCTGCCACTGGAGCAATCTCAGCCAGGTTCTCCCGCAGGGTTTGACTGGGGACAGCGAGATAAATGGCTTCTGCGCCGGCCACGGCCTCTGCCAGTGATGGCGTCGCGTGGAGGGAAGACGGCAAGTTAATACCCGGGAGATAGTCGCTGTTTCGACGGGACTCGCTGATTTCTTTGGCGAGCTCAGCCCGGCGCGCCCAGATCGTGACATCGGTTCCGGCGTCGGCAAGGACTTTGGCAAATGTGGTGCCCCACGATCCTGCGCCAATGACAGCGACTCTCGTCATCGCTTCCTCCCCGGTTCTATTGACTGTGGCGCATAAATCTCGGCAGGGGGCTCTTCGCCACGCAGCTCAGCGCTCAAATTCTGAATCGCCAGCATCAGCCGGTCGGTGGCCTCTGCCAGCAGTTCTCTGGTGATGGGGCGTCCCTCAAACATGGACAAATCAAGAGGTGGTCCGACCAGCACCTCAATGCGGGGACGGGGGAAAACAGATATTCCTTTGCCGTAGCGGGGCATCAGATTCTGTGTGCCCCAGTGGGCTGCTGGGTAGAGAGGAATTCCCGCCTCCAGTGCCATCCGCACAGCGCCTGTTTTTCCTTTCATCGGCCACAAATCAGGTTCCCTAGTAAGCGTCCCCTCCGGATAGACAATGACGCCTTGGCCACTGTCAATCAGGCGATGGGCGGCATCAAGCGGGGTCGTGAGACTGCCTGCTTGGCGCTCTACCGGGATCTGTCCTGTTCGGCGCAAATAGAAGCCGAGGAATGGAACCTTAAACAAGGATGCTTTGGCGAGAAAACGGGGCGTTCTGCCAAGTCGCCACACTGCGACCCCCATCACCACCGGATCAATCTCGGAATAGTGGTTGGGGGCAATGATGAACG
>CAJXYC010000071.1 GCA_913063365.1 uncultured Cellulomonadaceae bacterium | reverse complement strand
ACTGCTGGCTGGCGAGTAGATGGCGCGAGTAACCTCACCATCGTTGGGCAGGGGAGTTAACCGCCAGGTACTCTGGTCCGATGGCCACGCTTGCCGATGTTGCGAGGCACGCCCAAGTATCAAAGTCGACTGCTTCCAGGGCGCTGTCGGGGAATGGCGCGGTCTCCGAGGACACGAGGAAACGAGTCACCGAGGCGGCGGCCGAGCTTGGGTTCGTGGCCTCCAGCGCGGCCGAGCACCTCGCCACCGGCCGCTCACGAAACATCGCTCTTCTCACGCCCTTTGTGAACCGGTGGTTCTACAGTGAAGTGATCGACGGAGTCGAAGCAGCGCTCATTGGCGCGGGTTATGACCTGACGCTTTATCGACTGACAAAAGACGCTGATCAACGCCAGCAGCTCTTTGACTATTTCCTGGTCCGCAAAGGCGTGGATGCAGTGATTGCGCTGACGCTTTTCATCACCGATGACGAGGTGCGGCGTCTCGACGCTCTTGGCAAACCAATCGTGGGTATTGGTGGCCGTATTCCGGGAGTGTCGACTTTCCTCATTGATGACCGTGAGGTCGCGAGGAAAGCGACCGAACACCTGCTCGGTCTTGGACACACCCGTGTTGTGCACCTTGGCGGTGACCAAGAAGACCAACTGGATTTCCAGGTTCACTCATCCCGGCTTCACGGGTTCCGCGACGCGATGGAGCGGGCGGGGCTTGGGGGTGGTGAAGATTTTGCAGCCTGTGACGTGAGCATTGAGGGTGGCTATCGCTCTGCGATGCGACTGCTCACACAAACAGTCAATCGCCCCACCGGGATTGTCGCGGTCAGCGACGAGGTGGCAATTGGCGCCATGACAGCTGCCTACGAACTAGGAATTCGGATTCCCGATGAGTTATCTGTCATTGGAATCGACGGCCACCCGGCTGGAGAGGCGTTTGGACTGACCACGATGGTCCAGCATGTCTCTCGCCAGGGCGCGATGGCGGTCTCTCAAGCCTTGGCACTTCTTGGCGGAATGCCACCGGAGAGCGAGGGTGACTTGGCGATGGGTCTGCCGGTCGATCTTCGTATCCGTCGGAGCACCGGTCCAGCCCCCGACTCGATCTAGCTCACCACAGCACCAGCTCACCCACCGCCAGGCTATGGAGGGCAACGATGATCCAGTGGCCCGCAATACCGAGGTCTAGTCCGCGTTTTCTTCTCCATCCGACACGGATGAGATCTATCGAGCGGAATGTCAGAAGAGTAATGAGCCAGCGAAGAGCCATCCCGGCAGGGGACACCGCGTATCGCCATCCCCGTTTGAAGGGTTCATAGACCCAGATCGCCTCGCACACCGGGCACTGGAAGCGACTGCCTGGACGCTCCGCAATCGTCGGGAGCAAGCACGGGTGGCGGCGACCAGCCATCCGCTAGAGGGCGGGCATGGAGTGAAGCACCAGCGCCGCTGTGTGAAAGGCAGCGACGAACAGGTTCGCAATCACCACGGGATTAGACATCACCCGCACGGTGAACGCAGAGAGGATCTTGTAGGTGATCTGCAGCGCCAAGAGCGTGATGATGGCGGGTTCTAGTGGCCAGAACAAGAACAGCACCGAGGCTGCAATAAAGCTGAGGTAGATGGCCAGCAGAATGCTTCTCGACGGAGTGATCTGACCCCACCAGGACACCGCGAAACGACCGCCAACCAGGAGCAGAACCGTCACGGGAACCAGGACAACGAGGTTGACAATCAGCGCGACAATCAGCACCCCGCCAGTTTAGGCGCCCCGATGCCTCGCCGGGGTCAGCGGACGTTTCGTCTCATCCAGAGAATTTGCAACAGAGCACTCGCCAAGAACAGCGTGATGAAGGCCTCCCAGACATCTGATTGGAGTCCGAAAATCGCAACACCGGCAAAGACCACGTTCACGCCGGTCCAGATCAGGACGCGTGGGTCTTTCCTGGGTGAAGGAGCAGTCACCGCGTCGGTTGCCGCTCTTCGTCAGGTCCAGACTGAACCGACCACACCCAGAGGGCGAGGCCAAAAAGAAGCAGAAAAGCGGCGACTCCTGCCACGGCGATGTCATTACCGAGGAACCGGTCTTTGAATCCCACTGCGACAGCGAAGACAACGAGATAGGTAACGGCGAGGAGCGGCTTCATGGTGAGCCCGATGCTACGGGGTTAAGCCGTACATTTGCTCGCTCGAGGTGGGGCCGATGGCTACCATGAGGGCGTGGATGAGCTCATGGTGGTTGTGGCTGACGACCACCGCCTCACAGTCGAGGGTTTGGCTGATTCCTTGCGTTCCCGGGACATCAGGGTCGCGGGGGTGGCCTACTCGGTGCCTGAGGCAAAGAATCTTGTCGCCTCCATCACACCGGATGTTCTGCTCACAGACTTGGATATGGGCCCTGGCCCCAATGGAATTGATCTGGGTCTTATGGCCAAAGCTCTCCAGCCCGAGCTTGGGGTTGTCGTGCTGACCGCCTTCGAGGATCCGAAGCTCCTGTCGACTCGAATTCCGACTTTCCCCAGAGATTTTGTGTATTTAGTCAAGCAGCGCATCGACAAGCTCGACGAAGTGGTTGAGGCATGCGAGCTGGCCCGTTCGTACGCGCTCGGGAAGGTTGACCCACCCGACTCCACGGACCGGTTCCCGCTGAGCAGGTCACAGGCGGAGATGCTGCGCTTGGTCGCTAGTGGATTGTCGAATCGGGCGATTGCTGACCAGTTATCACTCGGAGAAGACTCTGTGGCGAAGTCAATTAATCGATTGGCGAAGAAGCTCCTGGCCACCCGTGGCGAAGATACCAATGTCCGGGTGTCGCTGACCCAGGTGTATTTCGACATGGTGGGTTTCCAGCGTGAAGGCTAGATGGCACGAGGCCTTCTCGCGCCTTGGGTCCAAGTACGCGGCGAGCCCTCTACTGGTGTGGCTCTCTGCACCACCGCTAATTCTCGGCTTCATCGCCACTGAGGCGCGTCTGGGACTGGGGTGGGTCGAGATCGCGATGGTCGCCGGTGTGGGCGTGGCAGCTCAATTTCTGCTCCTCGCGGTGTTGCTGGCGGGTCGTGCCGTGTTCTCCCGGTTCGCGGCCAAACCGCATAGCCGAGCGTGGTGGGCTCTTGGTACTTATCTGGTGGCAGGCCTCGTTCGAGCAGTTTTCATCGCGGAGTCGCTCAGTCTGCTGGACTTGGGCGACAACCTTCCTCTCTGGTCCAGGCTTCTCACCTCCGCCCTACTTTTTCCTCTCGCGTTGGGCTTCAGCTCGTATGCGCTGGAGTCGTGGAGGCTCTATCGATTGGAACGCGACCAACGAATTTCGTCGATCGTGGTTGCTGAGCAGGGACTTCTTCGACAGCAGACCGCTGTCGATGTACTGCGAGAGACATTCCTTGCCTCGGTCCACACCCAGGTCAACAAGATCAACACCGAAGCGATTGATGCTCTGTCGGAATTGGAGGAACAACTTCGTCAAGGCCGTGAAGTCCGAGACGAGTTGCGAGTAATCCAAGAAGCGGCTGATACCGGGTGGCGCCGTGTCAGCCACGAGGCTTGGAAGCGAGCAAATATTTCTGTACCCCAGGCCTCGCTTCGCGAGCTAATGGTCTCCGTGAGCTTGGCCAGGCCGATCAGCCTGGTTGCTCTGGTCTTGTCTGCGCCCTTTGTCTTTGCGTTGTCGCTTGGGCGAATTCTTCCGGTGTGGCCCGCAATCGGGTGGACAGCGCTTTGGCTTGTCTTGGCCCTCAGCGTCGCCGCAGCGACGAATCAGCTTGCCTCACAGGCGAAACGGTTTGGACCACTAGTGGTGCTGCTGGGAGTTTTTCTCCTCGGAGCGTTGGGGATGCTCTTTGTCTACGTTCCACAAATCACTGTGGGCCAAGCGCTGTCAACTTTTGTGATCCACCTGACGGCGCTCGGCACCGCCATATTTGTGGGAATCGGTCCCGGTTTGGGGCGGGGGCTTAACCGGATTGTCGAGCAGTTGGACGAGTACATCGACAGCAAAACGCTTGAGCGCCTCCGTGTGGAGAGCGAGTTGCAGGTCTTGGCGCAACGAATTGCGCGACAGCTTCACGCAGAAAACCGCGGGCACTTCCTCGCTCATATGACTCGAGTGCGCCGCCATCTTGACGCGGGAGATGTTGACCAAGCACTCGAGGAACTCACTGTGGTCAAGGAAGCTCTTCAGTCCGACGAGGGACTTGGCACAGACGAGGTCGAAGACGAAGATCTGCTCCAGTTCCTGGAGAACTGGCGGGGATTAGTGAGCATTGAGTCCAATCTGCATACCGCGCAGGTGCCAGACCCGATTCATCCTCCCGTGAACACGATTGTGATGGAGGCAGTCAACGATGCTGTTCGACACGGCGGTGCGGATTGGCTGGAGATTTCACTGGAGTCGGACGCGGGCGAAGCCGTTCTCACGATTGTGAACAACGGTCGGCCACCGGGTGAGTCACCCTCTGTTGGCCTGGGAAGTGACGCACTGGACAGGCTTGCCCCTGGACGGTGGTCACGCACGGTCGATGCATTGGGGTTCCTGCGATTGCGGGTTGTATTCCCTTTGCCGGCACCACCAACCGATTAACCTGGGGCGATGTCATCAGCCTCTGTGCCTCGGCCGGCATCGGTGGTCACCGTCACTCCAGCGCCCTCGCTCGATTTGACCTACCACGTCGACACCCTCCGTCCGGGCGAGATTCATCGTGCCGGGGCGACGTCGATCGAGTTTGCGGGCAAGGGAGTAAACGTCACCGCCGACCTCACCCTTGGTGGCGTGAACTCGAGAGCTGTGGTGCCGCTGCCACAGGACGACATGCGCCTCGCCGAGCAGGATCCACGCATTGTGGCCTCCGCCTGCACGGGAGCCCTTCGTCGCAACGTCACGATCATTGAGCAGGCAGGTCAGACCACCAAGGTGAACCAGTCGGCAACTCCCCTCAGCGAACGGGAGTGGGCGGGGCTTATCGACCAGGCGCTGGCTGAAGTGCGCGTCCTGGAAGCCGAGTGGTTGGTGATTTCCGGACGGATTCCGGAGGTTCACGGGGGAGTGGATGACTACCTGCCCGCACTCCGCACCCGACTGCGTCCCGACACGTCCATTGCGGTGGACACCTCGGGTGAGATTGTCATCCCGTGGTGGCGAAGCGGTGTTGTCGATTGCATCAAGCCCAATGTCTCGGAGCTTGCCGAAGCACGTGGGCGAGACCTTCACACGCTGGGCGACGTGGTCGATGCGGCACGACACGTGCAAGAGAGCGGAATTCGAATCGTTGCGGTGAGCCTCGGAGCCGATGGGTTTCTGGTGGTGACTGAGGAGGAGACGGCCTGGGCTGTGTCTGAGCCCATTCAGGTGGTGAACACCATCGGTGCGGGGGACGCGAGTCTCGCAGGCTTGCTCCATGCTCTTGTGTCGGGGCTTGGCATTGGTGACGCGGCAGTCCGTGCGGCGGAGTGGGGTGCGTTGAATGCGACCCAACCCACCTCACAACTGACCGCATTAAGCCCCGCAGTCCCCGTTGAGCTGCGGGAGATTATCCGCTCGCAGCCAGTCGTCGCCGACTAACAAACACCCCTCAACACGCCAGGGGTGTTTTTTTGTGGGTTTTGGTGTTGTTTTGTGTGGGTTTGTGTTAGGTTCTAGGGAATTCCATGGCAATGACGCTAAGGAGCACGTGAATGTTGGCTGAAGAGCGACGCCTTCTCATCGTCGACTGGACCCGCAAAGACGGGCGTTTAGACGCCGGCGTCGCCGCCAAAAAACTGTCTGTGGCCACCGAAACGGTCCGTCGGGATCTCGACGTACTTGCTCGCCGTGGCGCTCTGCGCCGAGTTCACGGCGGAGCGATCGCCCTCGAGCGATTCACTCGTGAGTACACCATCCCCGAGCGGGAAAACCTGCAACCAGAGGCGAAGCGTCGTATTGCTGAAACCGCCGCCGCCTACCTGCCCGAAGAGGGTTGTGTGTTTGTGGACGGCGGGACCACCACTGAGTTTCTGGCGCCGTATCTGCGTAATCGACCCAAGCTCCTGGTCGTCACCAACAACCTTCGGTTGGTGAACGCTATTGGTGACTCCGGCACAAAAGTTCACGTGCTCGCGGGGACTGTGCGGCCGACGACTCTGAGCTCCATCGGACCAAGGACTGTCAACGACTTACTCGACTTAAATGCCGTGGCGGCCTTTATCGGAGCGAACGGAGTCTCCGCCGACTTGAAGGC
>CAJXYC010000070.1 GCA_913063365.1 uncultured Cellulomonadaceae bacterium | reverse complement strand
AAGGTTTGGGACCCCTGACTGCTCAGCTAGGGCGACAAGCTCGTCGTCCGACAAGCTCACCTGCTCGGGCGGAACCGGCTGATTCAGTAAGAGGGCTTCGCTGTAGTCAAAGAAAGAATCTGGTGAGATGTCGGCCACACATGAAGCCGCATTTCCCGAACGCGTCGCATACCTCTGACCGGCCGTCTGTGGGTCTCTGAAAGACAGCGGGTGGTACTCGATTGTCACAGTGCCGGTGTCTAACCAGGTCCGAAACAGCTCCGAATAGACCGCCTCAAATTGCGCGCACGCCGGGCAGGAGTAGTCCACAAAGATGGCAATCTCCGCAACGCCTTCAGGGTTTTCTGAGGACGGAACGGGAGTTGCCTCTGGTTGAAGAGCCTCTGTCCGCTCAGCCACCAAACCTTGGCCAATCTTGATGCCGTCACTCAGCATGTTGCGCGGACCGGGACCCGGAGGAGTTACCGACGATGTGATGAAGAACGCGACAACTCCGATAATTGCGATGACAGCCACCGCGACCGACGACTGGACCGCCACCTTCCGACGCTTCGACTGCTTTGACTGCTGCTCACGGAGCTGGCGAGCCTTCTCACGCGCTTCTTGGCGGCGCTGGTTCTTCGTCTGTTTCGGTTCGGAGTAAGCGTTCATGTCCTCATGATTTTTCTGTGGTCACACGGGGCCCAGACGGGGCTCGCACCGTCCCCCAATGGTACTGCCGGAGTCTGAATATGTCAGAACGGCCTGGGGCCGCGCCCCTTTACGTGAGATACTGAGACTAAGCGATGGCGCTTGGTGACAAGGGCTGTCGTCTCTTCACAACGGATCGTCCGGCACGTACCTGCCGGTGAGAGAGGAAAAAATGGCTACAGTCACGTTTGACAAAGCGTCGAGGGTCTACCCGGGAACAGAAACCCCGGCAGTCGATGAACTCGACCTCCACATCGAAGACGGTGAGTTCCTCGTCCTCGTGGGTCCCTCTGGATGCGGTAAGTCCACATCTCTGAGAATGCTCGCGGGTCTTGAGGAAGTGAATTCAGGCCGGATTCTGATTGGCGATCGGGAAGTTACCGATGTGCCACCAAAAGACCGAGACATCGCGATGGTCTTCCAGAACTACGCGCTCTACCCCCACATGACGGTGGCGGAAAACATGGGCTTTGCGCTAAAAATTGCGGGCGTGAGCAAAGAAGAACGCGCAAACCGAGTACTCGAGGCGGCAAAGCTTCTTGACCTTGAGCCCTATTTGAGTAGAAAACCAAAAGCGCTCTCCGGGGGTCAGCGTCAGCGAGTTGCCATGGGCCGTGCCATTGTGCGTGAACCACAGGTGTTTCTCATGGACGAGCCCCTGTCCAACCTGGACGCGAAGCTTCGTGTGCAAACCAGGACACAAATTGCCTCCCTGCAGAAGCGCTTGGGCGTGACGACGGTCTACGTGACCCACGACCAAGTCGAGGCCTTGACGATGGGCGACCGCATCGCTGTCCTGAAGGACGGAGTGCTCCAGCAAGTCGGTACACCGCGCGAGCTTTATGAGCGTCCGCAAAACGTCTTTGTTGCAGGATTCATCGGGTCACCAGCGATGAATATCTTCGAGACCGAACTAGTCTCAGGTGGTCTTGCCTTTGGCACGGCCACGATTCCCCTGGAGAAGGAAGCCATTGACCAGGCGAGCTCATCGCGCGTGACAGTGGGAGTCCGACCAGAGGACATCGATGTGCACGCGAGTGGAAAAGGAATACCTGCCACTGTCGAGCTCGTCGAAGAGCTCGGAGCAGACGGCTACCTCTACTGCACAGCCGAAATTGGTGGCCAATCAACCGAAATCGTGGCTCGAGTCGACGGTCGTGACCATCCGATGAAGGGTGACAAAGTCCATCTCACCCCGATCGACCGACACGTCCACGTGTTTGATGTGGCTTCTGGGCAGCGCCTCAACCGCGAGGTTGTCGCCTCCAAGTAAGAAGACTGCGAGACACTAGGGTCGCCCCGTCCGGGGTGGCCCTAGTTCGCAGAAAGACTGTCTGATGACATCCTCGCTGTCTATTTCCGCGTCTCAACCGAGTCCGGAACTGCTGGAGTTGCCCTGGAATCTGCCTCTGGAGTCATGGCCCGATGAAACTATCGCCGCACTGCCCAAGGGTCTCTCTCGACATGTGGTGAGGTTTATCCACCTCGGCGACCACATTGTCGCGGTGAAAGAAACAACGCCAGAGCTTGCCAGACGGGAATACGACCTACTCCGATCTCTCGACCGGCTAGATGCTCCATCAGTGGAACCAGTGGCGATTGTCTCCAACCGCCGAAGCTCCACTGGTGAGGAGCTGGCAACAGCTCTCATCACGCGTCACCTGCAGTTTTCGCTTCCCTATCGGGCGGTCTTTTCCCACACCCTCAGGCCAGCCACAGCCACTCGACTGGTCGATGCAATGGCACTCTTGCTCGTGAAACTTCACCTCGATGGTTTCTACTGGGGCGATGTCTCACTTTCCAACACGCTCTTTAGACGCGATGCGGGCGCTTTTGCTGCCTATCTCGTGGACGCAGAAACCGGCGCACTTCATCCAGAGGGCCTATCTGACGGGCAGCGAGAGAGCGACCTCGAAATCGCACGAGTCAATGTCGCGGGCGAACTGCTTGATTTGCAGGCAGGAGGAACACTGGACGACGACATTGACCCGGTCCAGATGGCGCAATCCATCGTCGAGTCTTACCGTTCGTTGTGGGACGCTCTCACTGGTCAGGAAACGTTTGACACCTCCGAGAGATGGCGGATTGCCGAGCGCATCGAGAAGCTAAACGCCTTGGGCTTTGACATCGAGGAGCTCACTATGTCATCTGATGAGACGGGAACGACGTTGTCGATTCAGCCCAAAGTGGTCGACGCCGGTCACCATCAGAGGCGGCTCATTCGGCTCACCGGTATTGACGCAGGTGAAAACCAGGCGAGACAACTTCTAAACGACTTGGACTCCTACAAGGCAACTTTCTACCCGGAAGGGGATGTGTCTGAGGAGATGGTTGCGCACGAATGGCTAACGGGAGTCTTCGAGCCAGTTGTTAGAGCCATTCCGAAGGAACTCCGCGGCAAACTCGAGCCGGCCGAGGTGTTTTTTCAACTGCTTCACCACCGTGGACAACTATCGCGGGAAGAAGATCGAGATGTGTCGCTGGCAGAGGCCCTCTCTCGTTACGTCGACGATGTGCTCCAATATCGACGGGACGAAGAGACTGTCATGAACCCGCCGACGGGCGTGATCTTTGAGGTCCCGACCGAGGAAATCAATTGGAGAGACCTCGTCTAATGAAACCGACCCCGTCAAGCTCAACCAGAAGCGATTTTGGCTAAGAGCCTTAGCATATAGAGTTCTAGGGCGACGTGCGGAGGCGGGTGAGCTAGGTTTGGAAACTCGCTCATAACAACTGGCCTATAGCTTTCAAGAAATCCCAAGCCTTGTTCCTCGAGACGAAGAGACAGGCTGAGGACAAACCCTAAAGTTGAAAAGATTAGCCTTCCCGTCTCTTCGAAATGAACTGCGCCGTCAGACGCGCAGGCTGAACACTTTCAAAAGCGAACCCCCTTTCCAATAGGAAGGTCACAACCGCCGGCAGAGTCGAAGTGTTGTCTTCGCCTCTTTCAGGACCGGCATCTACTGTCACCCATTTTGTTTTCTGAAGTGCACTTTTCGCTCCATGTAACACCTCAGGCTCGGCACCCTCCGCCTCAAGCTTGAGCAAACCGATGTCCACACCCTGAGGAGCTTCGCCTGAGAGCAGCAAGTCAAGGGTAGTGACTGAAACAGACACAGCTCTGCCCTCTTCACCGAGGAGAGAGGTATCCCCCGAGTCATTTGCAAGGTGGAGCTCCATCCTGCGAGGCTCAGACCATAGAGCCTCCTGAAAGCAACGAGCACCATCTGGCAAATTGGAGATTAGCGCTTTGAACTCCAGCGGATCAGGCTCGACGGCAATGATTCGCAGGCCCCGTCTAGCTAGGATCAAGGAAACTTCTCCCACGTTTGCTCCGATATCGACCGCCAAATCACCCTCGGCGAATTCCATTCGATCGAGTCCGTACTCCACAGACAACGCCTCGAAGCGCGCAGACAGACCTCTGAAAAAAAGCCGCAGTCTCGACCGGCGTGCGACCCAGAGTTGTTGGCTATCCTGCTCGACGTGAAAAAGACCGACGTCAGGTTTTCAACTTACCCGTGTTCGGGACCTAAGAAGGTATACAGGCTTAATGCAAAGCACCCAAGCCCGGTTCGGAATAGCCAATTTGCAGAACCAGCGGTGGAATCTGAACCAAAGGAAGTCCACTAACCTCAAGATGGCACCCAAAGGAATCTGACCTCCCTGCGGACCACTAAATTCCAAACAACGGCTCTGAAGCCCAACGGTCGAGAGCGAGTCGAAGCCCGAGTGCTCAACTGACCCGATGCTAGCTGTTCCATGCTTTGATGACCAATTCTCACCGCGTCGGAGGAACCGGAGTTGAATGACCACGAGGCAGAACTGGCTTCCGCGGCCAGAAAGATCGAGTTCCTACATGCATTGCCGTTGCCGATTGACTTCGTAAAGAGCTATTCCTGTCGCCACACTGGCGTTCAAAGACTCAGTCTTCGGGTCAAGAGGAATGGCGACGATTTTATCGCATGTCTCCCGTACTAACCGCGACAGACCCGCTCCCTCTGCTCCCACAACCAGAACAATCGGGACATCTCCCAACGCCACACTTCCGATGGGGTCTGAGTTGTCGCCAGCAAGGCCAACGACAAAGAACCCTCTCTCCTTCAAACTCTTGAGCGTTTGGGTGAGGTTGGATGCGAGCGCCACTGGCGAGTGGGTGAGCTGACCGGCAGACGTCTTCCACACAGCAGGCGTGACACCAACGCTTCGACGTTTGGGGACGATGACCCCGCTTCCTCCGAATGCCGCGGTCGAGCGAACAATCGCTCCCAAGTTCCTAGGATCAGTGATGCCGTCCGCAGCGACAAGAAGAGCATTGCCGCGGTCGAGAGCTCGCTCCGCCATATCCAGAGGCTCGTCGTAGCGATAGGGCGGAACCGTCAAAATCACACCCTGATGTGTGACATCGGGCCCGGCCAGACGGTCGAGTTCCGGAATGGTTGCCTCAGTAATCGGAATGTGGCGCTTCCCGGCAACATCGAGAATGTCGTTGACCCTCTGGTCACGCTGCAGCTTGACTGAGAGCGTCAGCTGGGAAGCAGGGACCCCGGCACGAAGCGCCTCGACAACCGGGTTTTTCCCGCACACCACTGACGGCGACGTGAGGGGATCTCTTCCCTCCTGGCGAGGCTGTCTCTGGGCGGGTCGACCAGGCTTTTTCTTGTCGGAATACCAGTGGCGGTCTCGGGCTTTCGGGGTGGGTCCTTTCCCCTCGAGGGCCTTTTTTCCGCGACCCCCGCTACCGACCCGTTTGCCGGGAGATTGTCTACCGGCCACGCGGAGACCACTCCGTTCCCTCTGCTGTGTCAGTCAGCTCAATGCCTGCGCGATCAACAATGTCCCGCAGGGAGTCTGAAAGCTCAAAATTCTTTGCCTCACGGGCACTCTCTCGCGCACTCACGATTTCACTCATCAACGCGCCTAGGTAATCATCATTAACGTCGCTACGGTCAGCAGCCCATTCGTCGGATTCTGGGTTAAGGCCTAAGCACTCCAGCATTTCTCTCACCTGACCAGAAGCGATACTCGCACGAGCAATATCGCCGTCATCCAGCGCCTGATTTCCTTCTCGCACGGTGTCGTGTATGACGGCCAGAGCGAGAGGAATCGAGAGGTCATCATCCATCGCCTGGGCGAAACGCTCAGGTAACACTCGCTCGCTGCTGAGTTCTTTTGTGCGGTCAAGGAACCCGGTGATTCTGGCGAGAGCGCTTGCCGACTCCTCGAGCACCCCTTCGTGGAGATCAATCGAAGAGCGGTAGTGGGCGGTAGTGAGGGCATATCGAATGACCAGTGGGGATGTCTGGTCAAGCCACTCGCCGGCAAGAATGCTGTTTCCCAGAGACTTCGACATTTTCTTGCCACCTACCGTCACCAGAGCACTGTGCAGCCAGTAATGGGCGAATGGGTGGCCGGCGGCGCGGGACTGGGCAAGCTCGTTTTCATGATGGGGGAATCGAAGATCGAGGCCACCGCCGTGGATATCGAACTCTGTCCCGAGATACCGCGCAGACATTGCCGAGCATTCCAGGTGCCAGCCAGGCCTACCTGAACCCCAGGGGGCAGGCCATTGCGC
>CAJXYC010000069.1 GCA_913063365.1 uncultured Cellulomonadaceae bacterium | reverse complement strand
TTTTCTGTTTCCTGTTTCTTGTGTGGGGTGTGGCGAGGAGAGCACAGAGCTCTGCAGAGTGTGCTCTGAACATCCAGTGGCCCACCACGAGCCCGCTATTGCCTGGCGGGAGGCATTACGCGGGCTCCCTGTCAAAGCAGCCCTTTCCTACGAGGACCATTGGCGCCGGGTCATTCTTGCCTGGAAAGAACAGGGCCACTTCCGCCTTGCCACATCGCTGGGGCCTCGTTTGTCCCCACTCATCAGAGAGATTGCGCGTGACCGGGAGGTGGTCTTGGTCCCGGTGCCCTCGAGCTTTTCTGGCTGGTTACGCCGGGGTGTGGAACCAAGCGCCATGCTTGCCCGCGCAGCGAAAGACCATGCTGGAGGAGCACACTGGGACGTTCGGCCGGTGCTCCGCCGCAGTGGTTTTCTGGGCACACCCCAGAAAACGAAACATCGACGCGACAGGCTCCGTACTCCGAAGCGACTCCGGGTTGGGCGGGCTGTGCCGTCTCGGCCGGTTGTCCTCGTGGATGATGTTGTCACCACTGGGGGGACGTTGGAGTCTGCGGCCAGGGCTCTGCAGCGCGCAGGATGTGAGGTGCTGGGGGCTGCCGTCTTGGCTTCCACCCCGGGGGTGACAGGAGCAAATAACCAGGACTACGCTGAAGGCACTTCACGGTGAGTCACTCGGCCAAGGAGGTCCCGGACATGGAAGTCACTCTTCACTCTCACGACATCAGCATTCCGGATCGATTCCGCGACTATGTCAACGACAAATCTGATCGAGCGATTGCTCTGGCAGAAAAAGCCATGAACTTTCAGGTCAAAGTGACGAGAGAGAACTCGAGTCGCAAAGGACCCTCTGTCGACATCGTCGAGCTCACCATGATTGGTAAAGGACCGGTCATTCGCGCAGAGGCGAGAAATCCCGACAAATACACCGCCTTTGACGAGGCCCTCGATCACCTGGTGCGGAGGCTTCGCCGGGCAAAAGAAAAAAGGGCGCCACACCACGGCCTGCACCGCTCCAAGTCGATGGGGGAGATGAGCGCGGAGTCTTTCGAAGACATCGACGTCACCCCGGCAAGTATCGAAGTGATCCGCAAGGTGGAAACCGGCGCGATTCCGACGGTGGATGTGGACGAAATCGAGGAAATCGAGCGTGCCACGAGTCCAGTCGTCATCCGCAAGAAGGTTTTTCCCTCCCAGGAAATGAGCGCCGAGGACGCCGTGGACCAGATGGAATTGGTCGGCCACGACTTCTTTTTGTTCCACGACGCCGAAACCAAGAGGCCCAGTGTGGTCTACCGCAGGAAAGGGTGGCAGTACGGGGTGATCTCCCTCGACGACGAATGAGCCTGGGTTGGTAGCATTCCAGGGCACACCAGCGGTAACTGAGGGGACCTAACGTCGTGGCGAATCCTTTCGAGCGCATGCTCCGAATGGGCGAGGGGCGAGTCCTCCGCCAACTGCATCAAACAGCCAACGCCGTTAACCACTTAGAAGACGACTTCGTCACGCTGAGTGACGATGACCTGCGCGGCGAGACCGACGAGCTTCGTGAGCGATATGCCGCCGGAGAATCACTCGACGATTTGATGCCAGAGGCCTTCGCCGCTGTCCGCGAAGCGGCCAGGCGAACAATTGGACTTCGGCACTTTGATGTCCAGTTGATGGGTGGAGCGGCCCTTCACAAGGGCAATATCGCCGAGATGAAAACTGGTGAGGGAAAAACTCTCGTCGCCACGTTGGCCGCCTATCTCAACGCGATTCCTGGCCGCGGGGTTCACATCGTGACGGTCAATGATTACCTCGCGAAATACCAGTCCGAGCTGATGGGTCGAGTGTTCCGCGCACTTGGCATGACCACCGGGTGTGTGCTGTCTGGACAAACTCCAGAAGAGCGTCGGACTCAGTACCAGTCGGACATCACCTACGGAACCAACAACGAATTTGGTTTTGACTACCTGCGCGACAACATGGCCCTCAGCAAAGCCGATCTGGTCCAGCGGGGACATTTCTTCGCCATTGTCGACGAGGTTGACTCGATTCTGATTGACGAGGCCAGGACGCCGCTGATTATTTCTGGGCCCGCGTCTGGAGAAGCGAACAGGTGGTTTGCTGAGTTTGCGAAAATCGCGCAGCGTCTGGTGCCGGAAGAAGACTACGAAGTCGATGAGAAAAAGCGAACAGTCGGCGTGCTGGAGGCTGGGATCGAGAAAGTCGAGGACTACCTCGGCATCGACAACCTCTATGAGTCAGCCAACACCCCTCTGATCAGCTTCCTCAATAACGCCATCAAGGCCCGCGCTTTGTTCAAGCGCGACAAGGACTACGTCGTGATTAACGGCGAAGTCCTGATTGTTGACGAGCACACCGGCCGTATTTTGGCTGGCCGCCGCTATAACGAGGGCATCCACCAGGCGATTGAAGCCAAAGAGGGCGTGACGATTAAGGCCGAGAACCAAACCCTCGCCACCATCACCCTGCAGAACTACTTCCGTCTCTACAAAAAACTCTCCGGTATGACCGGTACGGCCCAGACGGAGGCCTCCGAGTTCATGGGCACCTACAAATTGGGTGTCGTCCCGATTCCGACGAATAAACCCATGATTCGAAAAGACAACGCGGATCTGATTTACCGGGACGAGGACGCCAAGTTCCGTCAGGTAGCAGAAGACATTGTCGAGCGGCATAAGTCTGGACAGCCCGTGCTAGTCGGAACAACGAGCGTGGAGAAGTCCGAGCGCATCTCGCAAATGCTCTCCAAAGCCGGGGTGAAGCACGAAGTATTGAACGCCAAAAACCACGCCCGAGAGGCCGCCATCATTGCCCAGGCAGGTCGCCTCGGCGCCGTGACAGTCGCCACCAATATGGCCGGTCGTGGAACGGACATCATGTTGGGCGGGAACGCGGAGTTCCTGGCCGTGCAGAAGATGACCGAAAAGGGTCTCAGCCCCACCGACACCCCCGAGGACTACGAACAAGCGTGGGACGGTGTCTTCGCCGAAGTGCAGGACCTGTGCAACCAAGAGGGTGAAAAGGTTCGCGCTGCCGGTGGCTTGTATGTGCTGGGAACAGAACGCCACGAATCTCGCCGAATCGACAATCAGCTTCGAGGCCGCTCCGGTCGTCAGGGTGACCCCGGTGAGAGCCGTTTCTACCTTTCACTCCAAGACGACTTGATGCGCCTGTTCAACGCTGGCGCCGCGCAATCACTGATGGCGAGGACCGCGGACGACGAAGAGGATCTGGCCATTGAGTCCCGCGTGGTGTCTCGCGCGATTCAATCCGCTCAGTCTCAGGTTGAGGCGAGGAACGCCGAGGTCCGAAAAAACGTCTTGAAATACGACGACGTCTTGAACCGTCAACGCCAAGCGATTTATGAGGACCGCCGTCAGATTCTGGAAGGAGACGACATCTCCGACCAGGTCCACGATTTTGTCGAAAAGACCATCACCGCGGTGACAACAGAAAAGCTGGCCAATGTCCACCCTGAAGAGTGGGATTTGGAGCAGCTCTGGACTGAGCTGCAGACCCTTTTCCCTGTGTCCATCACCGTGGACGAACTGGTGGACGAGCTGGGTTCACGACCCACAGTGGAGCAGGTCGTGGAGGAGGTTCTCTCCGACAGCAAAATTGCCTACCAAAAACGAGAAGACTCCCTCGGTTCGCAGGTCATGCGTGAGCTCGAGCGCCGGGTGGTCTTGAGCGTCATCGACAGACGGTGGCGAGATCACCTCTACGAAATGGATTACCTGAAAGACGGCATTGGTCTGCGGGCGATGGCCCAGCGCGATCCCCTCGTGGAATACCAGCGCGAAGGCTATGCCCTGTTCCAGAGCATGATGGGCCAGATTCGAGAAGACACCACCGGCTACATCTTCAACATTGAAGTCCAGATCCAGCAACCGACCCAGCAAGTCGGCCCCATCGTCTCGGCGAAGGGACTGATGGACCAGGCACCTCAACAAAACCTCAGTTACTCGGCCCCAACCGCTGACGGTGATGTCGAAGTGAGAAACCAATCAGGTCAAGTGGTCCAGACCCCGCAGGCGCCTGCGGTGAGCCAAACCTTCCAGAATCAGCGGACCGCCACCCAAGCTCCGGCGCCAGCTCAGCAGGGTCAGCCCGCGCAGGCCGCTCCTGCCGGAGTTGGTGCCTTCGGACAGCGGGCGGCGCCCCCGAAAGGACAACCGCCCGCTGCGAACCGCGCTCAGCGTCGTGCGGCGAAGCGCCGCAAGAAATAGCTAGAGCATGCTGAAGGACGTCGCTTTCCAGCGTCGATCCATTCCTTCGAGCCGCACCGCGACCGCCCGCACACGGGCTTTGCCGTGAACGACGACTGACGCTTCGACGACGCCGTCACGCGGACTGCTGACGATTGCGCGGCCCAGCCGGTACTCAGGCCGAGTCTTCTTTCGGCCTTTGAGTTTCCCGGCGGCTTCCTGTCGCCTCGATCGTGCGGCGACAACGCGGTAGACGTCCTCAGACAGCCAGCGAGAGAACTGCAGCGGGTCTCGCAGGCCGTGGACGCATTCGATAATCCCTCGGACAAGTCGCAGCGCGACTCCGTGGGGATCGGGCAGCTCAGACGACGAGGTGGGTTGGGGCCCAAAAGCCTCGTAGTTCTCCATCTGCCGGTAGCGCTGGGGCTCCTCGTTCTCGTGAGGTTCCCCGTCAATGTTCTCTTGGTTGCCGTGCAGTGGCATGGTGCCTTCCTTACTGAGGCGTTCAGCCTCGGGTTGGAGTAATGGCCCGATGACGGTCACCGTAGCCAAGTGGCGCCACTGGATGGAATCGTCTCAAGAAACTGTGGATAAGTGGGTTACAGACCCGTAAATTCTTTTAGTTTTTTGCCGTGAGCGCATATTCCACATGGCCAACAGACGACTTCGAAGCGTGGGAATCTCTTCAGCTTTTCGATTTCCCCGCTCCGGGCTCCACGCCCGTCACACCGCCAATCGAGACGGGATTTCCGTTGACTGCGACTCTGCTTGGTGCGAGGAAGCAACACGAGCCAGTGAGCGTGGACACCGCCGACGGGCGCACGTGGAGGATTCGTCCGCGGGCAGTCGGGAAGACCTGGTTCTCTGGAGTCACCACTACTCCGGAGCGCGGAGTGATTGTGGTGCTGTCTGGCATTGTCGAGTGTCGCGTTGCCGGTACTCCGGATGTGGATGCCGCCCCGGTGGATGTCAGCCTGTCTCGGGCTATCTCGGTCACAGCGCAGCGCACGAGGACCGTCCGCATCACGACAACCACCGGACTCCGCGAAGGCGTGGTTACGGAGATCGGTACTGACTATCTGAGGCTGACTCGTCGATCATTAGACGGTAGAGACACTCGGGTGATGATTTCTTTTTCCCACCTCGTGGCGGTCGAGTTTCTGGAGCCTGGGGATATTTCCTGACAGTGAACCTGTCTCAGAGCAAAGCTGGTGCTCCGAAGAGAGAGGGCGTGTCGTGGGGCAGAAGAAGAGGTGGTTTCGTCACACCAGGCTTCTTGTGGGGCTGGCCTTGGTCGCAGGCTCTGCAGCGACCGGGTGGTTTCTTCTCGCCGAGGCGCAACGCAGCGAAGCGTATCTAGTGATTGCCACCGATATTGCGAAGGGCCAGCCCGTCACAGTTGAGGCAGTCGACGAAGTCTTGCTGGGTGGTGCCGCGGAGGATATTGGTCTGGTGCGGCCGGCAGAGCTTGATCAGTTTGCCGATTACGTGGCGGTGACCGACCTCGTGGCAGGAGATGCCCTCCGCCGCTCAGACCTGGAGCGTCCGGTCCCAACAGATAGCACTCGGTTCAGTGTGGAAGTCGACACCGGTGGGGCCGACTGGTTATCCCGGGGAACCGTTGTCGAGGTGTGGGTATCGCCTGCCACCGCCGATCAACAGTTTTCCGTTCCCTATGTCGCCTCACCCTCCGCCCGGATCGTGGCTGTTCGTGCTGACGAGGGATTTGCCGCTAACCCAGCACTGGTCCGGGTGGACCTTGAGGTGGGGAGGCGGGACTTGCCAGAACTTGTTCATGCTCGGGCTAATGGTTTCGACATTCAACTAAGCCCAGCCACTGGGGGGCCATGACTCTCACGGGTTTTGTGGTGAGTGATGCGCATTGGGAGATTGTGAAACAGGGTCTTCCACGGGAGATCACTGTCGGTTGGGTGGTCTCTACTCCCGAGGCGGCAGACGAATATCTCGCCACCCCGGGAACAGAGCTGGTGATTGCCGAGGCGGTACCAGAAATCCTGACCTCAGACCTGGTGACCCGAATCGACTCTCGGGGCATACCTCTTGCAGCGTTATTGACTACGGCGGAGGGCGAGGCGTACGCAGAAGAAAGAGGTGTTGGTCATCGAATCCGGCAGCCAGACGATCTGCGTCGACTGATCGGTATAGCGCCGGCAGAAAAGACCTCCGACGG
>CAJXYC010000068.1 GCA_913063365.1 uncultured Cellulomonadaceae bacterium | reverse complement strand
CCCGCTCGTCCCCGCCTACCTGGGCTATGTCGGCGGGATGACCTCGATGCCGCAACAGGGAGACCGCAGCGCCCGCCGCAGACTGGTACTCGGTGTGGTGTTGTTTATCCTCGGCTTTGGCAGCGTCTTTGTCCTCCTCTCCGTGGCCTTTGCTTCACTGGGGGCCGCTCTTCGTCAGTGGTTACCGCTCGTGATCCAGATTTCTGGGGCGCTCGTGATCGTGATGGGCTTTGTGTTTATCGGCCAAGTCTCCTTCCTGCAGCGCTCCTGGGGACTTCCCTTGAAGCAATCCACGGGAGTGATCGGAGCGCCGCTGTTGGGTCTGGTGTTTGGTTTGGGGTGGGCACCGTGTGTGGGGCCGACACTGGTGGCGGTGAACACCCTGGCACTGAGCGTCGGAGATATCCCGCGCGCGGTGATTCTCGCTTCTGCCTACTCGTTGGGGCTGGGGCTACCCTTTCTCGCCATTGCCCTCGGATTCCAATTCGCCTCGGGGGCAGTGGGATTCCTCAAACGTCACATGCGTACGGTCAACATCATCGGTGGAGTATTCCTCATGCTGATCGGACTGGCGATGGTGTTGGGCCTCTGGCAAGAGTGGATGAGCAGGCTACAGGTGGTGATCAGTGGAACCGTTACGCCCCTCTGATTACGACGACGGCAAGGTGAGTGCTGCCGAAGCGCCCGGCACGGTGAGCGCGCCCACCGGCCCCAGCCTCGGGGCCGCAGGCTGGGCGCGGTTTCTCTGGCGGCAGCTGACCAGCATGAAAACAGCACTCTTCCTGCTGCTGTTGCTTGCGCTCGCGGCGATTCCCGGTTCACTCGTGCCCCAGCGGGTGGCAGACCCCAACGGGGTGATTCAGTTTGAGCGAGACGACCCTGAACTCTTCGCGATTCTCGACTCCCTCCAACTCTTCGACACCTACACCTCGGTGTGGTTTTCCGCCATCTACATTCTGTTGTTCATTTCCCTCGTCGGCTGCATCATTCCTCGCACCACTCATCACCTAAAAGCCCTTCGCACACCCCCGCCAAAGACCCCCAAAAACCTCTCCCGGTTGGAGGGCTATCAGTCGCGAGAGATCGATCACGCAGTGGATCTCGACCAGGCGGTCGAGAGGGCCACGGGGCTTCTGAAGAAAACGGGTTACCGCACGAAGGTGTATGGCTCATCGGTGGGAGCAGAGCGGGGGTATCTGCGAGAAACCGCCAACCTGGTGTTTCACTTTGCTCTCGTGGGAGTCCTCGTCGGACTGGCGTTTGGTACGGGGTTTAAATACTCGGGACAGCGGGTCATTGTTGAGGGCACGACGTTTACCAACCAACTAGCCAGCTACGACTCGTTTACCTCGGGTGCTTTTGTCGACGAATCGACGATGGTTCCCTATGGTCTTCGCCTCGAGTCATTCGAGCCCACCTACGAGTTCGACACTGCATCTGGGGTCGCCCAACCTCTCGATTTTGTCGCCACCCTCGATGTCATCCACGACGGCAGCACACAGCAGCGCGCCATCCGGGTCAACGAGCCCTTGGACTACGAGGGAACATCGGTCTATCTGCTGGGTAACGGCTTTGCGCCCCACATCACGGTGAGAAACCCGGCCGGCGATGTGGTGTACAGCCAGCCTGTGGTGTTCTTGCCCCAGGATGGCAACCTCACCAGCCTCGGTGTCATCAAGATTCCCGATGGCTTGTCCCAGCAGGTCGGAATGGTCGGCTTTTTCTACCCCTCGGCAGTTGTTCTGGAGAGCGGTGCATTGAGCTCTGTGTATCCAGAGCCCGACCAGCCGGTAATGACCATGAACGTGTTCACCGGCGATCTAGGGCTCGATGAGGGAATCCCGCGCAATGTCTATGCCCTAGAAACCGAAGAGATGACCCAAATCGCTGGAGGCGATTCCGGAAATGACCCACTGGTGCTCGGCCTTGGACAGAGTGCTGAGCTCCCGGATGGGCTGGGCTCAATGACGTTTGAAGCGCTGCCGCGGTTTATCAGTGTCGATGTTCACCGCGACCCCACCCAGCTGCCCGTTGGCATTTCTTCGGTGTTTATCGTGGCGGGGCTCGTGACGAGCTTGTTTGTCGTCCGCAGACGCGCCTGGGTGAAGTTCACCGAACACGACGACGGCCGTGTTCTGGTGGAAGTCGCCGGGCTGTCCCGAGGTGATGACCCGGCGCTCGAGCGTGACATGGAACGGCTTGTAGAAGAGATTTGCCGAGAGGATCTGCGCTCTATTTCGCGGTGAGATGAGGTGTCTGATCTACGGCCAGTCGAAGTGGAACTCGGTTGCACCGCGCGCTTCAACTGCATCGGCCAGCTTAATCAGCCTGCGGGTGGCGAGCTCAAGGTCTGGCCATTTTTTCTCATGGGTCTCAACGAACACCTTGCGAATTTTGTCTATCGCACCCGTCGAAATCAGATGAGGAAGCAATTCGACCTCATAGCCTTCGATATCAATCTTCAAGATTTCCACGTCCAGTGACGATTCAGTGACGACCCTGCTCAAGTCAATGCTCGTGACTTCGGTGAATTCACTGGAGACGTTCGGCTTGGACTCCAGCAGAGAACTCCCGGACGAATAGTCGAGGGGGTTGGCGTCGCGATTTGTGTGGAAGTACAGGCGCACAGTGCCGTCTGAGACTCCCGCGGCCGAGTTTCGCACATGCATTCCTGCTCGGCCACGAGCGCTCTCCTCCAGTGCTTTGAAAGCGACCGGGTCTGGCTCAAACGCGATCACCTGCGCACCAAGATCAGCGAAAATGGTCGACCATTTCCCCCTGTTTGCTCCGCAATCGATCACCAGGTCACCAGACCTCAGAGATAGGAGTGATCGGCGAATATTTTTTGGGAGTTCTGTTAGCTCCCTGCCGTGTCTGAGCCAGACACCACTCTTCCTCATCCACGACAAGCGCTCTTCTCCCATGTTTCCTTCGGTTCAGAAGCCTATCCTCGTAAACATGAATGTGGAGCTCGCCGGACTCTCTCTGCTTGCAGTTTATTCGACGCTGGCCGTCTATACATTGGCGTTCCTCTTGTTCACAGTCGATCTCGCAATGCGGCAGGCCCCTGTCCTGTCGAAGCAAGAAATGGTGGTGGGCTCCAGCATTTCGGATAGCGAGGCAAGATTGTTTGGGTACGAGCAGGCCACTCGGCTGCGGGTTACCTATCGGACGGCGCTTGCGCTCCTGGTCCTTGGTTGGCTTATCCACCTTGTTTCCACCGTGCTTCGCGGCGTTGCGGCTGAGCGAGTCCCCTGGGCCAATATGTTCGAGTTTGGCCTCACTGCCACCATGCTGATTGTGGCCGTCTACCTCGGCTCACTGTTGTGGAAAGACCTCAGCTACCTCGGGGCGTTCGTCTCCGGGTTTGTTCTCCTGGCTCTTGGCATCGTGACGGTGAACTTCTATGTGGACGTGGTTCCCCTGCCTCCTGCGCTCCAGTCTTGGTGGTTGGTCATTCACGTCTTCGTCGCAAGTCTTGCCACCGCGTTTTTTGCCCTAGGTGCAGGGTTGTCGGTGTTCCAACTGGTCCGAGAGCGACTGGACTCGCGTCCTTCAGGTGCTCCCCGGCTAATGGCGAGCCTGCCCGATGCGGCCACCCTCGAGTCGCTTGCTTACCGGCTCTACGTCATTGGGTTTGTGCTGTGGACGTTCACTCTCATTGCCGGAGCGATTTGGGCAGAGCGAGCCTGGGGTCGCTACTGGGGTTGGGACGTCAAAGAGGTCTGGACATTCATCATTTGGGTGATTTTTGCCGGTTACATCCACGCCCGCGCTACCCGCGGCTGGAGGGGAAGCAGGTCAGCGTGGTTGGGTCTCACCGGTTTTGCCGCTGTCTTGTTTAACTACGGTGTGGTGAACATTTTCTTCACCGGACTACATTCCTACTCGGGTCTCTAACCACGTCGTTCTTCGTCGAGACGGGAATGGCAGCGACGGAGCCGCTCAATCCACCAGGCTGTCCGGGACGGATTGGCTTCTGCCGCCTTGACTTTGCCGGCATCAAGCTCGGGTGGACACACTGCGACCGCACCTCCTGACACGCTCAGCGGCGATGTCACCACATCGGACTGAAGAAATGTCCCTGTCCCGAGCCCGGAGTCGGGTAAACCGCCAAATTCACTGGCCAGAATGGCCGCAGCACGTACACCCCACGAGAGACCGACGCTGGTCTCCAGTGCCGAGGAGACCACTACCTCGAGCCCTCCCGCGTGAGCTTGACGGGCAACCTCGAGGGCTCGATTGATGCCACCAAGCGGGCTGACTTTGACGACCGCGATGTCGGCTGCTTGGGAAGCGATCACCTCATCGAGGGAGTGGTGTTGTCGGATGAGCTCATCAGCAGCGAGTCGAATTCCTGAGTCCTTCAGGAGACGCTTCAGCGCCACCATCTCGTCGATAGTGGCAACGGGCTGTTCGACATAGTCGATGTCGAAACGGGCCAAGGACATCAGCGCGTCGTGTGCCTGATCGAGCGACCAACGGGCGTTGGCATCGAGTCGAAGTGACACATCAGGTCCCGCGGTGTCGCGGATGGCCTTCACCCGGGCAATGTCATCGGACAATGCTTGGCCCGGCTCACCTACTTTGACTTTCGCTGACGCCACCCCGGGGAAACGCTCCCACCACCCCGGCACGTCAGCAGGAGAGAGCGCCGGGAAGGTCGCGTTGACGCGAATGACGTCGATATCGGCTGGAGCCTGGGGGATATCAGGGTCAAAAGCCTGCTCGAGAGCGCTTCGAAGCCAGGCAGTTGCGACACTGTCGTCGTATTCGGTGAAGGCTGCCCACTCACCGGGACCCTGTGTGCCATGGAACACCATCACCTCACGGTGGGTGAGACCCCTGAAGGGCCGCACCAGAGGGATGCTGACCACGGCGCTGCGCTCAATCAGCTCATCAACTGAGGGAAGGGGAATGCGCACGAGGCCAAGTGTCGCACGCTCTAGGGCACCCTCCATGTGTGTTGCCTAGGCTTAGACCATGATCGACTCAGTCTCGGAATTATTCGACGAAACCCTCTGGCGGGATGTCGAGGGTTTTGCCGAGCTCACCGATGTCACCTACCACCACCACGTGGATGGAGGAATTGCTCGGATTGCCTTTCATCGGCCAGAGGTGCGAAACGCCTTTCGGCCGCACACCGTCGATGAACTCCTTGCCACCCTGGAGCACGTAAGACTCGACCGCTCCATCGGTGTGGTCCTGCTCACCGGTAATGGCCCGAGTCCCAAAGATGGCGGCTGGGCGTTTTGTTCCGGCGGTGACCAGCGCGTGCGCGGCCTGGACGGCTACGAATATGACGGGTCTGATGGCGGTGGCCGGCTGCACATTCTTGATGTCCAAAGACTGATTCGCTTCATGCCGAAAGTGGTCATCGCGGTGATCCCCGGCTGGGCAGCTGGAGGAGGCCACAGTCTGCACGTGGTGTGTGATCTGAGCATCGCGAGTGTGGAACACGCACGGTTCAAACAAACCGACGCCGATGTGGGGTCGTTTGACGCAGGTTACGGCAGTGCCTACTTCGCACAACTAGTCGGACAGAAAAACGCGAGGGAAGTCTTTTTCCGGGGCATGGAGTACTCAGCGACGCGTGCTGTCGAAATGGGAGCCGTGAATGCTGCTGTGCCTCACGCGGAGCTGGAGACAACTGCTATCTCCTGGGCCAAAGAGATTCTCGGTAAGAGCCCCACGGCTATTCGGATGCTGAAATACGCCATGAATGCCGTCGATGACGGTCTGGTGGGCCAGCAGCTGTTTGCCGGCGAGGCCACCCGCCTCGCCTATGGAACCGATGAAGCTCAGGAAGGTCGCGACGCTTTCCTCGACAAGCGTCGACCCGACTGGTCGGGTGTCGATTGGCAGGTTTAGTCCTTCGTGGCGCGTGAACTCCGGGTCATTGACGTGAGCCGGCCGGAGGCTCTGCTCGAGCCTCTGGCTGAAGCATTGGCTGGCACTGGGCCGGCGGTGTTTCCTGTGCCCCAAACTGAAGGTGTCGCCATTCCTGCAGAGGTTGACCCTGAGGTGGCGCTTGTTGTCCAGACCAGCGGTTCGACGAGCACGCCCAAACGTGTCTGGCACACCGCCGACTCACTCATTGCCGGCGCTAGACAGACCAACGAGGCGTTGGGGGAACCTGGAACATGGTGGCTGACTCTCCCCACCCACTACATCGCAGGAATTATGGTCCTCGTGAGGGCCATGGTGGCGAACACATCGGTCATTGCTCCCGCGAGCCAGGGCGGGATTGGCCAAGCGCTCATCAACTTCCACAACCAGACAGACCCATCAGTCCCCCGTTACACCTCGCTTGTTCCCCGGCAGTTGGAGCAACTGCTCGATGCCGCAGAGACCAGTCCAGAAATGCAAGAGGCGTTTTCTGGCCTGTCACGAGTGTTAGTGGGAGGACAAAAAGTTCCCGACGCTCTGGTCGTGCGAG
>CAJXYC010000067.1 GCA_913063365.1 uncultured Cellulomonadaceae bacterium | reverse complement strand
TGCCGGGCCGGACCCACTTCCAGCACGCCCAGCCGGTGTTGGTCGCCCACTACTTACTCGCCCACGCCTGGCCGATTCTTCGGAATGTCCAGAGACTGGACGACTGGTCAGCACGGAACAACCACTCGGCCTATGGGGCAGGGGCGCTCGCCGGAGGCGGGTTAGGCCTCGACGCCCACCAGGTCGCCACTGACCTTGGTTTCGACGCTGTGCTACCCAATTCCTTGGATGCCACCTCGGCCAGAGACACCGTTGCGGAATTTGCCTACATCGCCGCCCAAGTGGGTGTGGATATGTCCCGGCTCGCAGAAGAGCTGATCGTGTTTTCCACCGCGGAATTTGGCTACATCACCCTGCACGACAGCTACGCCACCGGATCGTCGATGATGCCGCAAAAGAAAAACCCCGATATTGCCGAGCTCGCGCGGGGGAAAAGCGGCCGGCTCATTGGAAACCTCACCGGACTTCTCACTACCCTCAAAGCCCTTCCGTTGGCCTATAACAGGGACCTCCAGGAAGACAAAGAACCCGTCTTCGACTCGGCCGAGACACTGCTTCTAGTCCTCCCCGCCTTTGCGGGGATGGTGGCCACCATGGAGATGCACTACGACAGGATGGCCGCACAAGCGACCGCCGGGCACTCCCTCGCCACCGATGTGGCCGACTGGTTGGTTGTCCGCGGCATGCCGTTTCGCGACGCCCACGAAGTCGTCGGGCGACTCGTCGCCTACTGCGACGGTAAAGGTGTCGAGCTCCAGGCCCTTTCGGACGAAGAATTCCAGGCGGTGTCGCCCGCACTCGAGCCTGGTGTCCGAGACATCCTCACGGCTTCCGAGTCGGTGTCGAAGAAAACAGGCCCCTCTGGAACGTCGTCTGCTTCTGTAGCGGCGCAACGGGAGTCGCTGCGGAGTGCGCTCGCGGCGCTCGAGGCGTCTTAGCGGCTTTTTTCGTCGACCACTGTCCACTTCTCGCGTTGGGGACTTGTCGGTCCACATACCTCCGGTTGCCTCGCTGACCGGGTTTCTTGGGGTGCGACCATCTTCTGGATAAAAAACCTTAAAGGGTTTATTCTGGAGATGTGGCGTGGCAAAACCAAGCTGGGAAGTCGATACGGCCCTCGTCGATGATTGGGTGCTTACCCTCTCGCGCCGAGAGCGGGCCAGGCTGGTCGCCCTGATTAGCATGCTTGCCGATTTTGGTCCTGCACTCGGCCGCCCTCATGTTGGAAAAATAGTCGGCTCGCGCCATTCCCAGATGAAAGAACTGAGGGTGTCCGGCGAGCACGGGCGGCAGCTCCGGGTCTTGTTCTGTTTTGCGCCGGACCGTCGAGCGGTGTTGCTTCGTGGCGGGGATAAGTCTGGCCAGTGGGCTAGGTGGTACGCGAAAGAGATTCCAGTGGCCGATGGCTACTTTGACGACTATTTGAGGAGGTTCAGATGAGCCGGAGTAGCTCGATTAAGAATCTGATGGACCGAGCGGGACTATCTGCTGAGGAGGTTGATGCAGAACGTCTCGATCTGGAACGGGAGCGAACGAGCTACCAATTGCGAGCCCTCCGGAAACAGGCGGGTCTTACCCAAGTGGCTCTCGCGGAGCTGTTGGGGGTGAGTCAAAACCGCATTTCTCGTCTGGAGCGGGGTCAGGCCGGAAGGGTCCTGCTTGGCACACTCCGTCGCTATGTCGAGGCCCTTGGAGGGGAACTCACTGTCTCGATGTCTTTGGGGGGTGCGAGTTTTCTCATCGACAGTGCGGACTCGGAGGATGATTCTGCCGAGGGGGGACTGCACGCGGAGCTCTCCTCGGGTGCCCGCTAGCCCTACACCTTTGGCGTCGACGAATGCCGGTGTCAGCTGTCACCGGTAGCGTGGGGTTCATGCTGAGACGCGGTGCCATGCTGGCTTCTCTGGGGGTGTTCTCCCTCGTCCTGTCGGCCTGCGCTGCGGCCGAACCAGCCCAAGTGGCGGCGACCGAGCGCGATCTCGAGGACTACTACGCGCAGGATGTGAGCTGGGGCGAGTGCGAGAGCGACTGGCTGATCGATGAGGAAGTGTCGACCCTGGGAGACAGTGAGCTCACCTGTACTACGGTCCTGGTGCCTGCTGTCTATGACGACTCGTCAGACGCTCCCGATTTTGAACTGGCGTTAATGCGCCGGAGCCAGACGGATAACCCACAGGGTGTGATCTTCATTAATCCCGGCGGCCCTGGGGTGTCTGGCGTGGGGCAAGTCCAGTTCTCTAATTTCCCCGACGAACTTCTCGGAAGTTTCGACATCGTGGGCTTTGACCCGAGGGGAGTGAACCACTCGAGTTTTGCCGACGGTACGGACATCCGGTGTTCTGACGTCACCGATTTCATTACCTACTTCGAAGAGGGATCACCCGCCAACGAGGCGGAGCTCGATGAGGTCGTCGAGGTACTCGACGCCCACTACGAGGGCTGTCAGGCTGATAATCCGTTCTGGTGGACGCTCTCCACCGACAACGTGGCCAAAGACCTCGACATCCTCCGCGAGGTCGTGACTCCGGGCGAAGCCCTGAACTTCATCGGATCGTCCTACGGCACCACCATTGCTGGACGCTATGTGAGCTTCTTCCCCGACCACGTGGGACGGGTCGTCTTTGATAGCCCGACCACCGTTGACACCGACCGGATAGAGAGCAGACTCGAAAAGCTGGCGGCCGATGAAGACAAGCTCCGTGGCTTTGTCCAGGGCTACGCCGATAACCAAGAAATCACTTTCGACCAGGCCTGGGAGACGGTGATGGACATCCGTCAGCTCGCCGACGACGACCAGCTCTATGGCTTCGCAGGCCCCATCCCCGCTGACGAATTCCCGGACACGCAAATCAGCTCCGAGTCCCTCTTTACCCGCGGAATTGCGGCGCTCAACTACATTCCGCAGGCAGAGGCCCAGAACTACTTCAACCAGGGAATATTCGATGCCGTCCAATACCGCTGGAACGGCACTTTCGAATGGTTTGCCTTTTGGCTCGATGGCTACGACCCAGAAACCCTTTACGGCGAGACCCTCGAAGACAAAGAGATGGTCCGCTCGAACGAATACGAAATTCGCGTCATGGTGAACACCATGGACTTCTCCGAACCGCCCATGCCGGAAGACGAGCAGCGTGAGCTCTCACGGCGTGCGGAAGAGGTCGCGCCTCTGCTGACGGAGCTCTACTCCGACGCCAGCGGATATGAGTATTTCGGGCCGCCAAAAGGCCTTAGTTGGTATCAGATTGCGATTGATGACCCGAGCATTCCGGACCCGCCGGACGAGCCGTTTGTGCCCTCGAACCCTTCCGGTGCCGACTTGCTCATCATTGGCTCGACTAATGAATCGGTGACACCGTTTAGCTTCGCCGAAGACACCGCCGAGATTCTCGGGGGAACGCTCATCGCGGTCGAGTCGGATGTCCATGCCCCCGCCGGCAATTACACCAATGAGTGCGTCAACCGGATCTTGATTGACTACTTCCTCGGAAGCGCGGAGATCGAACCGGTTACCTGCCCCGGCGTCTAGCCCGAATATCCCGGGCTGGCCCGAGCCCGCTGATAACCTAACGCCGTGTCCGAGGCGTCTTCCGGGGATTTCCCCGCCCCCCAGAACGACGGGTCATTTAGCACTCTCTGGGAAGAGCTCGTCTGGCGAGGCCTCATCCACGTCTCCACAGATGCCACTGAACTCGAGAAACTGCTCGACTCCGGCCAGGTCACCTTCTACTGCGGTTTTGACCCGACGGCACCAAGCCTCCACCTCGGGAACCTGGTCCAGCTTCTGGTCATGCGGAGGCTCCAGCTCGCGGGCCACCGCCCTCTTGCACTGGTTGGCGGATCAACCGGCTTAATTGGAGACCCGAAGCCCACCGCCGAGCGCACGCTTAATGATCCAGAGACCGTCGCTCAGTGGGTCGAGCGGCTACGTGACCAGGTGAGTCGATTCTTGGACGACACCGGCTCCAACAAAGTCGTCCTCGTGAACAATCTTGACTGGACAAAAGACCTCGGGGCGATTTCTTTCCTGCGCGATATCGGTAAGTACTTCCGGGTCGGCACCATGATCAAAAAAGATGCCGTCTCTGCGCGTTTGAATTCCGAGGCAGGAATTAGCTACACAGAGTTTTCCTACCAAGTCCTCCAAGGCCTCGACTTCCTCGAGCTCTATCGACAACACGGGTGTGTGCTGCAAACAGGCGGTTCTGACCAGTGGGGCAACCTGACAAGCGGCGTTGATCTGATCCACAAAGCAGAAGGCGCCGATGTTCACGCCCTTGGCACCCCACTGATTACCAACGCCGACGGCACGAAGTTTGGAAAGTCCGAAGGAAACGCGATTTGGCTCGATCGCGAACTGACCAGCCCGTGGGCGATGTTCCAGTTCTGGCTCAACACCGACGACCGTGACGTGATTGACAGGCTCAAAGTCTTCACGTTCCTCGGCAAAGACGAGATCACACGGCTCGAAAAAGCGGTCGCCGACGAGCCCCATAAGCGCGAGGCCCAGAGAACGCTGGCGTTGCTCGTTACCGGGCTTGTCCACGGCGAGGCAGAGGCGAGAGCGGTGGAAGAAGCGGCGGGGGCGCTGTTTGGAAAAGACTCGCTGGCGTCTTTGGATCCTGACGTGTTTGCCCAAGCGCTCGCGGAGCTTCCCCAGGCGCAGGTGTCGGCAGAAACCCCAGTGACCCAGGCGCTCGTGGACTCGGGGCTCTGCTCGTCGCTATCTGACGCGAGACGCGCGATTGGCCAGGGAGGCGTGTCGATTAATAACCACGCGGTCTCGGACGAGGCCGCAGTAGTTGGTGGAGCCCAGGCTCCATCGAATGAGTGGTTGCTTCTGAAGCGCGGCAAGAAGACGCTGGCTTCCCTTCGACTGGGCTGATGGACTGGCACGAGATTGAGGTTGTCCTTTCCGGCGGCCACCGTAATTCTCTGGGCAACACCCTTCAGGTGGTGGATGATGTCCTCGCTGATGAGGGTCGACTGGATGCGCTCATCGATTGTTACCGGAGCGACGACGAAGTTGTGAGGTTGAGGGTGTCTAATGCCCTCAAACGGATTGCCATCGAACGCCCCGGCTGGGTGCACCAGCGGATTCAGCGGTTATTCAACGAGGTCGTTCCGATTCGTCAGGCGTCTACCCATTGGACACTCGCTCAAATCTTTCTCCAGCTCACTGACGTGTTGACTCCAACGGAGCGCGATCAGGCGATTGCCTTGATGCAGGCCAACCTCGAGGAATTTGACGACTGGATCGTGATTAATCAGAGTATGGAGACACTCGGCCAGTGGGCCCGAACTGACCCGGCCCTTCGAGACTGGCTGCTTCCACGATTGTGGGAGTTCCAGAAAGAATCGAGGCGCTCGATTGCGGGCAAAGCGAGGCGGCATCTCGGCGCACTGAGTGGGCATTAATCAAGGTAGACACGCGCGGGAAACAAGGGGATTTGGTGTTTGCCAAATCCACTCGTATAGTTGTGCAGTCGTCTCCGATGGCATGGTCTGGGTCTCGACCCCGAAAGCCGAAAAGAGAAGACAGCTAGGCCAGACTCCTACTGGTTGCCAGGGGGAGTGCAATGGACTAGGCTGGTGTGTCTGACGCTTCACAACGGTCAGGCGGTCGAGAAGGAAACTTCTCCCGACTGACACTCATGAGCGGCAGCGCAACAGAAAACAGGTAACGACGCCTCAACGCAACTCCTTCGGGACACGAGTTGAGGGCGCCCGATCCTTGAGAACTCAACAGTGTGCACTAAGTCAATGCCAAATAACCTCCGAGGTAGAGCAATCTGCCTTTGAGATTCCTTTGGATTATTGGACGAGTCAGTAATTTGATAAATCCTTTAGTCAGAAACACTTCGGCGTCATTCAGGTGATGCCGAGACAAGTGTGTGGTGACCTTCGGGTGACCACAACAAACTTTCTACGGAGAGTTTGATCCTGGCTCAGGACGAACGCTGGCGGCGTGCTTAACACATGCAAGTCGAACGATGAACACCGGAGCTTGCTCTGGTGGGATTAGTGGCGAACGGGTGAGTAACACGTGAGCAATCTGCCCCCGACTCTGGGATAAGC
The DNA here is from genome assembly GCA_913063365.1 of uncultured Cellulomonadaceae bacterium. Taxonomy (GTDB): domain Bacteria; phylum Actinomycetota; class Actinomycetes; order Actinomycetales; family Microbacteriaceae; genus Pontimonas. The sequence goes on along the minus strand of CAJXYC010000067.1, from coordinate 782 downwards.
GTTGGAAACGACGTCTAATACCGGATACGACACCTCCTGGCATCAGGTGGGTGTGGAAAGAATTTCGGTTGGGGATGAGCTCGCGGCCTATCAGCTTGTTGGTGAGGTAACGGCTCACCAAGGCGACGACGGGTAGCCGGCCTGAGAGGGTGACCGGCCACACTGGGACTGAGACACGGCCCAGACTCCTACGGGAGGCAGCAGTGGGGAATATTGCACAATGGGCGCAAGCCTGATGCAGCAACGCCGCGTGGGGGACGAAGGCCTTCGGGTTGTAAACCCCTTTTAGCAGGGAAGAAGCGCAAGTGACGGTACCTGCAGAAAAAGCACCGGCTAACTACGTGCCAGCAGCCGCGGTAATACGTAGGGTGCAAGCGTTGTCCGGAATTATTGGGCGTAAAGAGCTCGTAGGCGGTGTGTCGCGTCTGCTGTGAAAATCCAAGGCTCAACCTTGGACCTGCAGTGGGTACGGGCACACTAGAGTGCGGTAGGGGAGATTGGAATTCCTGGTGTAGCGGTGGAATGCGCAGATATCAGGAGGAACACCGATGGCGAAGGCAGATCTCTGGGCCGTAACTGACGCTGAGGAGCGAAAGCGTGGGGAGCGAACAGGATTAGATACCCTGGTAGTCCACGCCGTAAACGGTGGGAACTAGATGTGGGGTCCGTTCCACGGATTCCGTGTCGCAGCTAACGCATTAAGTTCCCCGCCTGGGGAGTACGGCCGCAAGGCTAAAACTCAAAGGAATTGACGGGGGCCCGCACAAGCGGCGGAGCATGCG
>CAJXYC010000066.1 GCA_913063365.1 uncultured Cellulomonadaceae bacterium | reverse complement strand
CCGGTTCTCTACGACCTGGACGACAACATCTTCGATGTCGAGGCCACACCGCTTCTGGTCTCGAGCTTGCAGCAGGGCTTAAGCCGCTATGGCCGCATCGAAAAGTGGGTCGGTGTGGTCGGACGGATTCGAGAGAGCCTGGAACTGGTCGACGGGGTCATCACCACACAGACGTTCCTGCAGGGCCAATTGCAGGAGGTGTTCGACCATCCGGTGTGGGTGGTGCCGAACTTCCTGAACCACGAACAGTGGGACTACTCCGAGACTTTGCGGGCACAGTCACTGCAGCCTGCCGACGATGCTCCGATCATCGGATACTTCTCAGGGAGTGCTTCGCATAACCGCGACTACGCGATTGCCGCCGACGGGCTTCGCACTGTTTTGGAGCACTACCCGAAAGCCCGGCTCCGCATCGCCGGATACTTAGACGTTCCCGAGAGCCTCGACGCGTTCTCATCGCGTATTGACCGCTTGCCGTTTATGGACTTCCTCGGACTCCAACGTGCCATTGCCGAAGTGACACTGAACCTCTCCCCCGTCCAGCACAACGTCTTTGCCCACTCGAAATCCGAACTGAAATATTTCGAAGCAGCCGCCGCCGGTGTGCCCACCCTCGCCTCACCGGCGCCGGTGTTTACCGAAACCCTCAGCCACGGTGACAACGGCTACCTCGCCGATGCCGCCCAGTGGCCAGAGGTTCTGCTCGCTGCGCTGGAGGACCCCGAACAGCGCACCGAGGTCGCCGCGCGGGCGCTGAACCACGTGGGTGACCACTACACCGCTGCGGCGGTGGCCCCCCGCATTTCTGAAGTCCTGGGCCAGCTAGGCTCGTAAGCAGCCCCCGCACATCCTGAGAGGACTCGCCGCGCCGTGACCGAGCAGACCACCGAGCAGGCTGCTGCGTCGCCTGGTGCCCCCGCGTGGCGCTCACTTTGGACAAAGATTCGCCACAACTCTCTGGTCGGCGCCATCACCGTCTTTGTTCTCGGGGTGGTGAGCCTCGGCGCCTGGGGGATGAGCTCACCAACTGGCTCCGAGCCCGATTCCGATTTCCACCTCGCCTCGATCTGGTGCACCACGGCGGGGCCGGGAAGCCCGTGTGACATGGAGGAGCGGCGCAACCGCAAGATGGTCCCCACGGCGCTGATCGAAGCGCGGTGTTTTAGCCAAGACCAAACCGCCAGCGCCGCCTGCCAGCCGCTGATGACCACCGCGGACGACCGCGAGACGATGACCAACCGGTTGAACATCGTCGAATCCAAAGCCAACTACCCGTCGGGTTTCTTCCTCAGCTACAACCAGTTCGCCGGCAGCAACGTCGACACCAGCGTGTTTGCCATGCGGATGATCGGCGCGACGCTGTTTGTGGGTCTAAACGTATTGCTCTGGTGGTTCCTGCCGGGCCGTCTGAAAGCACCCCTGGCCTGGGCGTGGATGGGCACGCTGATTCCGCTGGGAATGTTCATCATCCCCTCGACCAACCCCAGTTCCTGGTCGCTGATCGGCGTCGGCTCTGCCTGGGTGGCGCTGCTGGGATACCTCGAATCCAAGGACTACCGAAAGTGGATCCTCGGGGGCATGTTCCTGGTGTTTGTCCTCCTGGCGGTGGCTTCGAGGACCGATGCGACCCTCTTTGCCATTGCCACGGCAGGGCTCGCGCTCTTCGTCACCGACGCGCCCTTCCGACAGCTCGTGAAGCGGCTGTGGATTCCCGCCGTGGGGGCGGTGCTGGCCGCTGGGTGGTTGTTTATCCAAGGTGGGGCCATCGGAGTGCTCACCGCCGGTCTTGGCGGTGACGGCGAGCCCTTCGACTGGAAACTGCTCTGGGCGAACTTCATCGAAGTGCCCGGTCTCTGGATGGGCGCGTTTGGGATCTGGCCGTGGGGGTCGCTTGGCTGGCTCGACACTCCCATGCCGCAGATTGTCGCCTTCCTCTCCTTCGGAGTGTTCGTCGCACTGCTGGGAACCGGAATCACCGGGTCAACCTGGCGGGTCCGCGCGACCACCTTTGTCGTCTTCGCCATGATGTGGGTCTACCCGCTGTTTATCCTCCAGCAGGCGGGCTTCCTCGTCGGAGCCGGGTTCCAGTCCCGCTATGGACTCCCCCTACTCGTGGTCCTCCTCGGCATTGCTGTCCTGCGTAGTGAGGGAGCAAAGCCGCTCATTGAGAAGTTCTCGCAGCGCGCCTGGATTGCCGGTGCGCTGGCAGTGGCCAACTCGTTTGCCCTCCACCACAACCTTCGCCGCTACGTCACCGGCCTCGACGAGCGAGGCTTCAACCTCGATGCGGGACGCGAGTGGTGGTGGTTTGGTCTTCGCGAATCAGCGCTCACCCCGATGACGGTGTGGGTGATCGGGTCGCTCGCCTTTGCCGCTGTGGCCTGGATCGTCGTGGTTTACGCCACCCGCACGAGCGAACACGGACGACACCTCGCCACCGACGAGACCGCACCGGAGCCGGTGGGCGCGGATCAGTCCTCGGCGCTGGCTCGATAAGCAGCGACCACCTCGGGCCCCGGCCCGGAGGTCTGCAGCACGCCCTTTTCGATCCAGGAGACCCGGTCGCAAATATCGGCCACGACGTCGAGAGCGTGGCTCACCAGGATGATGGTCTTTCCTTCGCGTTTGAGATCCAAGAACTTGTCGAAGCTTTTTTTCTGGAACTCTTCGTCTCCCACGGAGAGCACTTCGTCGACGACCAAAATGTCGGGTTGGACGTGGATGGCGACCGAGAAGCCCAACCGCACATACATGCCCGAGCTGTAGTTTTTGACCGGCTGGTCGATAAACCGCTCGACACCGGAAAACTCGATAATCGAGTCGATCTTGGAGTCGATTTCTTTTCTCGACATTCCAAGAATCGACCCGTTGAGGTAGATGTTCTCCCGGCCGGAGAGCTCCAAGTGGAATCCTGAGCCCACCTCCAGCAGTGAGGCCATCTTGCCGTTGTAGGTAATCGACCCGGAGGTCGGCCAGTAGATCTTGGCGAGGCATTTCAGCAAAGTGGATTTGCCCGAGCCGTTACTGCCGATGATGCCGTAGGTCTGACCGGCCTCCACGTCGAAGGAGACGTTTTTCAGCGCCCAGAACTCGTCGTGGCGGGAGGTGCGCCCGCGCATCACCGCTGACTTCAGCGTCTGATTGCGCTCGTGGTAGAGCCGGAACTTTTTCGACACGTCATCGACGATGACAGCCGCCTCACCGGGTCTCGCCGCCTTGCTCATATGAGCTCCGCCAAACGCTTCTCGGTTTTGGTGAAGTAAAACAGGCCCAGAGCAAACGTCCCCACCGCCCACAGCACCGCTGCCACCATCGACCCCGGGTCGGGCCAGGTGTTGTGGTAGAGCAGGTCGCGGAAAATGGCGACGTAGGGCTCGAGGGGGTTCAGCCGGTAGATATCGCTCAACGTCACCGGAGTGCCGAGCAATCCTCCCCACCTCGCCGACTGGGTGTCGACCAGAGAGATCGGATAGAGAATCGGCGTGAGGTAGAACCAGAACTGCAGGATGACGGTGAGGAGATAGGCGAGGTCACGGAAGAAGACGTTGGCAATCGCGAGAATCATCGACAGGCCCGCGGCAAAGAGAGCTAACACCAGCATGAACAGCGCCACCATCGGCAGCCACGGCAAGACAAACGCTCCGAAGATGGATAGCGCGATGACCAGCACCACCATCTCGAAACTCCAGTTGACGAGCCCTGCTCCGGTCAGTGACAGCGGCAAGACCAGGCGGGGGAAGTAGACCTTCTGCACGAGGCTCGCGTTATCGACAATCGATCGAACACCTTGCGTCACGGTCGACTGGAAGAACAACCAGGGCAACAGCCCACACACCAACCACAGCGCGTAGTTATTCAGGCCGCTATTTTCTCCGACCTGTGCCGGTACTTGGAAGACCACAGAGAAGATGAAGGTGTAGACGATGATGGCAGCGATGGGGTTGGCAAGTGACCACAGTTGTCCGAGCGCTGTGCGCTTATATTTTCCCCGCACCTCACGCTGGGTGAGATTCCACAACAGCTCCCCTGAGCCCATGACGTCGCGGAAATAGGTCTTCGTCCAGCTCACTGCTGGGGCCTTAGCCATTCACAAGGCCTTCCAGATAGTGTCCGTAGCCAGATTTCTTGAGAGGCTCTGCCAACTCTCTCAACTGCTGGTCGTCTATCCAGCCTGCGCGCCAGGAGATTTCTTCGATGCAGCCAATTTTTAGTCCTTGCCGCTCTTCAATTACCCGAACATATTCGCTGGCTTGCATCATCGATTCGAAGGTTCCCGTGTCGAGCCAAGCGATCCCGCGGTCAAGAACCTGAACCTGCAGATTTCCCTGCTGGAGGTAATGGTCGTTAATCGCGGTGATTTCTAATTCACCTCTCGCGCTTGGGGTAATGCCTTTCGCAATGTCGACCACCTGATTGTCATAGAAATACAGCCCCGGCACCGCAAAGTTGCTCTTTGGTGTGGTCGGTTTTTCCTCAATAGACAACGCCTTCATGTCGTGATCAAATTCGACCACGCCGTAACGCTGCGGATCAGCAACATGGGCCGCAAAAACCAGCCCGCCGGACACCGATGAATTCGCTCGGAGAGACGACCCGAGCCCCGTACCGTGGAAGATGTTGTCGCCTAAGACCAGAGCAACCGAATCATCTCCAATGAACTCTTCACCAATTAAGAACGCATCGGCGAGACCTCGCGGTTCGTCTTGTGTTCCATAGGAAATCGACATCCCCAGATGAGAGCCGTCTCCTAGCAGAGCGGTAAACGACGATTTGTACTCAGGCGTGGTGATGACGAGAACATCATTAATGCCCGCCATCATCAGGGTCGACAGTGGGTAATAAATCATTGGCTTGTCGTAGATTGGCATGAGCTGCTTGGAAATACCGCGAGTGATGGGCCACAGTCTCGTGCCGGAACCACCGGCGAGGATGATGCCTTTCATTTGACCGGCTCCACATCATTCAGATGAGGAAGGAGGCCCTGCTGTCTGGCCGCATGGAAAGTAGGGGCCTGCTTGTCTTTCGCGGATAGCCGTAGTTCCGAAGGGTCCAATCGGTAGTCAATACCGAGCTCCGCATCGAGTGGCTGGATGCCAAATTCTTTGTCGGGGCTATACACGTCAGACACCAGATAACACACGGTGGTGTCGTTTTCTAGTGCGACAAAAGCATGACCGACGCCAACGGGCATCAACACCGCGTTTCGATCAGCTGCGGTTACTTCCACACTCTCCCACTGGCCAAAAGTGAGCGAGTCCACCCGGATATCGACCACCACATCGAGAATCGTCCCGGTCATGCAAGTAACCAGTTTTGCCTGACCAGGCGGTACCTGGCAAAAGTGAATACCACGGACGACTCCCTTCGACGACCGCGAAATATTGGCCTGTCGGACCGGAAACGAGTACCCCGTTTCTGCAGCGATCTTGTCGAAGCGAAACCATTCCGCAAACTCCCCGCGGTCGTCAGCGTGGACGACGTTCCTAATTTCAAACGCGCCGTCTATTCCTAAGCGACGGAATTCCACTCCCGAACTCTACCAACGGGCCAAGCCCGCGGACCGGTGCGAACTAGACTGTCGGAGACGACACGGACGCGCCCAACGGTAGAAGGAGAGTGGCTCAGTGAAGCTCTTTGTTACCGGTGGAGCGGGATTTATCGGCTCGAATTTTGTGCGAATGGCACTCGACGGTCGCCTTCCAGGCCTCGAAGACGCATCGGTCACTGTTTTTGACGCTTTGACCTACTCGGGCACCCTCACCAACCTCGCCACTGTGGCCGACCAGCCACGCTTCCAATTCATCCAGGGGGATATTCGACACTCCGCAGAGCTGGACGCGGCCCTCCCCGGCCACGATGTCATCGTCCACTTTGCCGCCGAATCTCACGTCGATCGGTCTGTCACTGACGCCGGGATTTTTGTGGAGACCAATGTGCTGGGAACCCAAAAACTTTTAGAAGCGGCCAAAGCACATCGTGTGTCGCGGTTCGTGCATATCTCCACCGACGAGGTCTATGGCTCCATCGATGAGGGGGAATGGGACGAAAACGAACCTCTGTGGCCCAATTCGCCCTACGCGGCAAGTAAAGCAGGCTCCGATCTGATGGTCCGCGCCTATCACCGTACCCACGGGCTCGACACGGTCACGACCCGCTGTTCCAACAACTACGGCCCCTATCACTTCCCCGAAAAAGTCATTCCCCTGTTTGTCACCAATTTGTTGGACGGTTTGTCCGTGCCGCTTTACGGCGACGGGGGAAATCAGCGCGATTGGTTACACGTCGACGACCACTGTCGAGGCATCGCGCTCGTGTTGCAGCATGGCCGCTCCGGCGAGATATACAACATCGGCGGGGGGACTGAACTGTCCAACAAAGAACTCACTGACCTGCTCCTCCGCGCAACCGAGCGTGACGATTCGTTGATCACCTATGTCGACGATCGTCTCGGTCACGACCGCCGCTACTGCGTGAGCATCGACAAAATCAGTAGCGAATTGGGTTACACCCCCCAGGTGGTCTTTACAGAGGGGTTGGCAGCCGTCGTCGAGTGGTATCGGCAGAATCGTGCGTGGTGGGAGCCCCTCAAGGCACGCGCAGCTCTATGACCCGAGTGCTCCTCACGGGTGCTGGCGGCATGTTGGGCCGCGACCTCGCCACCGCTCTCGCCGAACTGGACCTCACCGCCGCCACCAAACGCGATCTGGACATCACCGACCAAGACCAGGTCACTCAGGCCGTCACCGGCCACGATGTCGTGGTGAACGCTGCTGCTTACACGGCCGTCGACCAAGCGGAAGAAGAGGCAGCTGCTGCCGAAAGCGTTAACGCCCACGCCCCTCTTTATTTGGCGAAAGCCTGTGCAGCGCTCGACATCCCGCTGCTGCACTACTCTACGGATT
>CAJXYC010000065.1 GCA_913063365.1 uncultured Cellulomonadaceae bacterium | reverse complement strand
GGGCCGCCTACTACGGCGGAGAGCACTACGAACCGTTTTCCTATGCCATGCCAGAGCTTGTGTTGGCAGACGGCACCAGGCAGCGCGACCAGCTTGCCGGTGCGACCAGGCTCGCAGCCCCCGGATGCAATGCGACCGCGGTCACGCTCGCTCTGGCCCCCCTCATCCAGGCGGACCTGATTGAGCCAAACGACATCGTCTCGACGCTGGCTGTGGGACCGAGTGGAGCGGGTCGCACCCTGCGGGAAGACCTCCTCGGCTCAGAGCTTCTTGGCTCCGCCCACGCCTACGGCGCAGGTGGTCAGCACCGGCATATTCCAGAAATTCGACAAAACCTGATGCTCGCGGGCGCGACCGCCCCCTCCGTCACCATGACCCCTGTCCTCGTGCCGATGTCCAGGGGCATCCTTGCGGTGAACACAGCCCAGATCTCCAGTTCCGTCAGTGATCAGGACCTGCGTGATCACCTGGCAAAGGCCTACGCCGAAGAGCCGTTTGTCGAGGTGCTGCCCGCCGGGTCCCTGCCCACCACCGCCAGTGTGTTGGGCTCCAACACCGTCGCCATCGGTCTTGCGACCGACCAGGCTGCCGGGCGCGTGACGGTGGTGAGTGCTATTGACAACCTTGTGAAGGGAACAGCAGGAGCGGCGGTGCAAAGCCTCAATATTGCCCTGGGCCTGACAGAAACCACGGGCCTCAGCGCCGATGGTGTCGCGCCGTGAGCGTGACGGCGCCGAAAGGTTTTCGGGCGGGAAGTGTGGATGCCGGGCTCTCGGCGTCCACTGGGCCTGACCTGACCGTCATCGTGAACGATGGGCCGACGCAATCGGCGGCCGCGGTGTTCACCTCCAACCGCGCCAAAGCACACCCCATTCGCTGGTCGATGGCGGCTCTTGCCGACGGGCAGGCCCGGGCCATTGTCTTGAACTCTGGCGGAGCCAACTGTTTCACAGGCCCTGAGGGCTTCCAGCTCGCGCATAAGTCAGCCGAACACGCCGCCGAGGTGTTGATGGCAGCCGGAGTGGAGTGCAGTGGCTCTGATGTGGTCATCTGCTCCACCGGCTTAATCGGTGAACCGTTGCCGTCTGGCGCGGTGATTCGAGGCATTGAGGTGGCGATTTCCGACCTCGATGACTCGGTGCAGGCAGGGGAGCAGTCCGCGAGAGCCATCATGACCACCGATTCACACCCGAAGACGCTTACCCGCGAGGTGGCGGGGGTCACCATTGGAGCGATGGCCAAAGGGGCGGGAATGCTCGCACCAGGGCTTGCCACCATGCTCGTGGTGATCACCACCGACGCCGACTACGAGCCAGAGGCTCTGGACCGGATGCTGCGGGTCGCGACGTCAGAGAGTTTTGACCGGTTGGATTCAGACGGCTGTATGTCGACAAACGACCAAGTCACACTCATGGCCTCTGGGGCGAGTGGGCAGAGCCCGGACGAGGCCGTGTTCCAGGACGCCTTGACCGCTGTCTGCATCGAACTCGCGCAGATGTTGCAGAGGGACGCGGAGGGCGCGAGCCACGACATCACCATCGACGTCGTGCGGGCCGTGAGCGTCGACGACGCATTGGCTGTCGGTCGGGCAGTCGCGAGGTCGAATCTGTTCAAGGCCGCGGTGTTTGGTAACGACCCGAACTGGGGCCGGATTCTCTCTGCGATGGGAACAGCCCCCGGTGATTTTGTGGTCGACCAATGTGATGTCTCGATTAATGGCGTGCGGGTGTGTGCCGCGGGGCAGCCCGACCGGCCGCGGAGCGAAGTCGATATGACCCCTCGAGCAGTTCACGTCGAGATTGACCTCCGTGCAGGAGACGCCAGCGGCGTCATCTGGACCAACGACCTCACCCACGACTACGTCCACGAAAACAGCGCCTACTCCAGCTAATGATTGCTCCAGACCCCAGACACCACGACGCCCACGTCAAAGCGCAGACGCTCATTGAGTCGCTGCCCTGGCTGCTCCGTTTCCAGGGCGACACCGTCGTGGTGAAACTCGGTGGAAACGCCATGGTGAGTGAAGACTTACTCGACGCCTTCGCCGCCGACATGGTCTACCTGCACACTGTCGGTCTGCGCCCAGTGATCGTCCACGGCGGTGGTCCACAGATTTCCAAAGCCCTGGAATCGAAGGGGATCGAGAGCGAATTTCGAGGCGGCTACCGGGTCACCAGCACCGAAGCCATTCCGGTGGTGCGGGATGTGCTGCGAGAAGACATTTCCGCTGATTTGGTGGAGAGAATCGGCCGCTACGGCGTCCAGGCAATCGCCGTCAACGGGTTTGACGGCGGCCTCTTCCAGGCCACCAGGCGCGGGGCAGTCGTGGATGGCAAAGAAGTTGACCTCGGACACGTCGGCGATGTGACCGCTGTCAACAAAGAAGCCCTTCGTCCACACCTGGAGGCGGGAGTTATTCCGGTGGTCTCGTCGGTCGCGCCAGAGTCTGATCAGGACACCTTGGGCCTGAACATCAACGCCGACCAGGCCGCGGGACAGTTAGCGATTGGCCTGCAGGCTTCCAAACTGGTGCTGCTCACGGATGTGCCTGGGCTCTATCGCTCGTGGCCAGAGACCGACGAGGTGATCTCGACGATCACCGTGCAGGCGCTTGAGGACATGCTTCCTGGACTGAGCTCCGGGATGATCCCGAAGATGACCGCGTGTGTGGAGGCCGTGAAAGGCGGAGTGGCCAAGGCCGCCATCATTGATGGCAGGCTGGGACATTCGGTGTTGCTTGAAATCTTCACCCCCAGTGGAATTGGAACCGAGGTGGTCTCGTCATGACCAGGCATTTCCTGCGAGACGACGACATTAGCCCTGCCGAACAGGCAGAGATCTTGGCGCTCGCGGCAGAAGTCAAAGCAGACCGGTTTGGTAGGCGGCCGCTGGAAGGCCCAGAAACGGTCGCGGTGATTTTTGATAAATCCTCCACCAGGACCAGGGTGTCGTTTGCCGTGGGGATTGCGGATATGGGCGGAACGCCGCTCATTATCTCCACAGCCTCGTCGCAGCTGGGTGGCAAAGAAACCCCTGCGGATACCGCCAGGGTGCTGGAGCGCATGGTCGCCGCCATCGTCTGGCGCACCTACGGCCAAGACGGTCTCGAAGAAATGGCCAAAGACACCACTGTTCCGGTGATCAACGCCTTAAGCGACGACTTCCACCCCTGCCAGCTGCTCGCGGATTTATTCACCATCCAGGAAAAACGGGGCGACCTAGCGGGGACTGTCGTCTGTTTCAGTGGAGACGGCGGCTCGAATATGGCCCAGAGCTACCTATTGGCCTGCGCCACCGCCGGAATGCATATCCGGATTGCCTGCCCAGAAGAATTTTCCCCCCGGCCAGACGTCGTTGCCGACGCCGAAGCGATTGCTGCCAGTACTGGCGGCTCGGTGACTGTCGGCACCAACCCCGACGAGCTTGTCTCCGGCGCCCACGTGGTCGTCACCGACACCTGGGTGTCGATGGGCAAAGAAGCAGAAAAAGTCGAACGGGTAAAAACCTTCACCCCCTACCAGGTCAATCAGGCCCTGATGGCGAAGGCAGACCCGGAGGCCATGTTCTTGCACTGTTTACCCGCCGACCGTGGCTTCGAAGTCGACCAGGCCGTGATCGATGGGCCACAAAGCGCTATTTGGGACGAGTCAGAAAACCGCCTGCACGCCCAAAAAGCACTCATGGTGTGGCTCTTAGAGCGCGCATAAGCCACACACCGGGTGACGCGAGGGGTTCTGGCGATTAATCTGGCCCCAGCCAAACGGAGCGAGGTTGATCGTGCGGGACGCCATCGATTGGGGTAGTTGGGTGGCGGGCTGGACTGCCCTCGCCTTCGTCGTGATCTACGGCATCTTCGTGGTGGTCAATACCGTGGCGAACCACCGCGCCCGCCGGTCATTGGACTACCGGATATTGGTGACAGGCTCCAGGGGAAAGTCCGGAACGGTCCGTCTGGTCCACGCCGCACTGAGTGGTCAGAGGCGGGTGTATTCCAAAATCTCCGGTGCCGCAGCCAGAGAGCTGCGCGGTGATGGCACCGAAATCGACACCCCCCGAGCGGGCACCACATCGGTGTGTGAACTGCCCCAGTCGATGCGGCGTGCGGCCAGAGACAACGCGTCCATCGGCGTCTTCGAATGCATGGCTGTCACCCCGAAACTCATCGAAATGGTCCAGCGGGTGCACATCCAAGCCCACATGGTGATCATCCCGACGATTCGCCTGGACCACTTGGAGGAAGAGGGACTGACCGAGTTTGAAATCGGTAAGTCCATCTTTGATTCGATCACCACTGCCGATGTCATCGTGAGCGCTGTCGAGCAGCCCGACATCATCGACTACTACCGCGAGCAATGTGCGAAGCACGACATCGAATTCATCCACGTCAACCCCAAGACCAACCATCACCGCGTTCCAGGCCACCACCCGACAAACCTGGCTCTCGCCCTCCGAGTCGCCGACTATCTGGGTGTGGACCAACAGGCGGCAATCGAGGGTCTCCAGTCGGTGACCTTTGAGCCCCGGGCATTGAGCTACCAGAGCATCACCCGCGAGAACGGGTCAGTGCTGTCGCTCGTGGACATCGGCAGCGCCAACGACCCCCAGTCCGCCTGGGAGGCGCTAGAGCGCTTACAGTTTGACTCCCAAGTGATCGTCCCGGTGATGGTCAACCGCTGGGAGCGGCCGCTTCGAGCGATTTCGTTTTTTGCCACCCTGCGCCAACATTTTTCGCTGGTGGGAGTCGCCGGGACTCTCGGCACCTGGATGAACAGTCGACACAATCAGACCGCCTATCGCCACTCGGTCGACCATGAACGCACTGATTTTTTCCGAGTTACTCGCAGGATGGCCAGGCGCCCCGAAATGCTCGCCCAGGACATTGAAAGGCGACTGGGACGCAGCGTCGACCACCTGGTGATTGTGTTAGTCGAAAACAATCACGAGACCACCACCGACCTGTTGCGGAAGCAGTTTGATCGCGACGGTGAGTCACTCACCCTCGAGGCTGTCGAGGAGAAGGTCTCGTGACCGGGGTCGATATTGAACTGGCCAGGGCGGCACTCGTTGTCGGGCTCGTCATCGCCGCGATGCTCTACAACCTCACCCGTGTAGCGAGCGGCGGAATTATCACCGGGCCCTACCTCGCGCTCATGATTCTGAGCGAGCAGTGGCTCAACATCGGCGGGTGGATCGTGCTGAGCATGGTGGGCGTGCTCGCCATTTCGTGGGCGGCGCGGACCTGGCCACTGCCACGCTCGTGGCTATTTGCCATTGGAGTCCTGGTTCCGGCCACCGTGCACGTGGTGTTGATGTGGCTCGCGGGTGCTCCCATGCTCGAAAACCTGTCACCCTTTCTCGCTGCCGGGCTCTACATCACCAACGGTTTGACCGCGTATGACGCCATGCGCCAGGGGGCAGTGCGCACCTTTGCCGCGGCCACGGGAGTGGCTCTCGTGACCCTTGTGGTGATCATTCCGGTCCAGTGGGGATTGGCGCAGGTCCGACAAGACCCTCCGATCCTCAGTGCGCCCACCTTGGAAGAACCATTACTCGTGCTCGCCTCGCTGGCTACAGCGCTCGCTGTGCGAGTGGCGCTCGGCTGGGGGACATCTGGAATCATCGGCGCGCTGTTTTTTGTGAACCTGTTAAACCCCACCTCGGCGGTGGTGGTGGTCGTGATGGCGGTGATTGGCACGATCATCTATCGCTACGTCGCGCGGTATGTCGGGTTAACCCCCAAACAGAGCCTTTACTCGATCATGATCGTGGCGTCGATTGCCGCGTGGTTTGGATTGTTCTGGGCGGACTGGTGGGGGATTCCCGGAGCGGAAATTGCCCAACAATATGCGGTCGAGCCGCTGCTGGTCATCGGCTTGATCATCAGCGAAACCGTCCGTCGAGGCCCTGTCCGGATGGTCGCTGGGTCCGCCCTGGTGATTTCGGTCACCCTTGCCGCCCAATGGCTCCTCGAGACCCACCCACGGGGCGGGCTTTTTGTCGTCCTCGGAGTCCTCGCCTTTGCCTCGGCCTTGGCCGGGTATGCCTCCACCGGGGTGCGAAGCCAGTGGCTTCGCGTGCTCTATGAATCGGAACGTTTTGGCCCCGGAGGAATTAACGACGACCACATCGACCAGGGGCGCACCAGGTTGACCTCAGAGGCGTTGGACCAGTCGTGGCTGCGCGACCAAGTGTTTCGCCCCGGAATGCGTCGCGCCTTTTACGCGACCTCAGTGGCGCTCATTTTGGTGGCCGCGGTGGGCTACTCCTGGGAGAGACCCACCCGAGTGATCAGTCAAGAGCCCGGCACCATTTCACTCTCCGCCACGGAGTTGCAGGTGATGGCGGATTTGGGGCCCAGGCTCGAGACGGCCGATACCGTGCGCATCGTGGGGTACCCCCTCGACCCGAGAGACCACCAGCCACTGGTCTACTCTCGTCCGCTGGCTGCACAGGTCGAGACCTACCTGCGACGGATTGCTGGTGACCGAGCCCCCGAGATTCGCTGGCTCCTCTCACCCGACGCCACCACGCCCGTTAGTTGGATTCTCACGCCAAAGACCGTGGTCGAGGTATTTGTCGAGTAGCACCCCGAGTCCCGCGTGGCGGGGGCGGCTGCCCAGAACCAGGAGCGGGCTGGCTGCTGCGGACGCTCTGCCAGAAAGCCGGAACACAGGCGTCCCTCTGCCCTTCGGTGAGGTACTTTGGATGTCAATGTCGAGAGGCGCTGGGGAATTCCCGTCCGGGGGCCCAGGGTGGATGTGCCCCCAGGGACACTAGAGAGGAAGTCATGTCAGAACGCGTTGTCCTTGCCTATTCGGGCGGTCTCGACACGTCGGTGGGAATCGGCTGGTTGCGTGATCAAACCGGCAAGGACGTGGTCGCGCTCGCGGTGGATCTCGGTCAGGGCGGCGAAGACATGGACACGATCCGCCAGCGGGCACTGGACTGCGGAGCCGTCGACGCGGTTGTCGTCGACGCCAAAGACGAGTTCGCGAGCGACTTTGTGATGCCCGCTCTGAAGGCAAACGCGAAATAC
>CAJXYC010000064.1 GCA_913063365.1 uncultured Cellulomonadaceae bacterium | reverse complement strand
GCCTCAAGATCGTTCCAGTCGGCAATCATGCTGAGGCTTCCATCGTCCGACTCAATCAAGACACATGGTTCCCGCCCGGCACTCGCTTTTTTCTGCGCGTCATTCGTCTCGTTCCGATGAAGCAAGACAAACTCATGACCCAGGTCATCTTCCAGCCGCACTTCGAACTCTTTCCACTCTTTCTTCTTACGAACCGGCGAGTGGGTGATGTCGCACAGGGCACATTCGGCCACGCCAACCAGGTGTCCGAAAAAATAGGCAAGCTCGCCGCGAAGACCGCCATCGGCGTTGTAGATCCCGATCAGTCGAGACATGAGAAACCCCCTGCCGGCCACCACATGGCCTCGAGGCTAACAAGGTGTCCTGGGCGCTCAGAGGCGCCCCATATGACCGCCATAGGATTTCGCAATGACCAGGCGACATCTGCTCGTTCTCGCAGGAGTCCTCGTTCTTTCAGCCTGCCAAACTCCCGCTGAAGCTCCCCCAGCACCAGGGGACCAAGCTTCATCTGGAGAAGCGCAGGACGAACAAACCGCCGACCCCAGCAGCTCAATGCCCTCGGCAAACGAGGCTCCCTCATTCTGCGACACCTTTGACCCCGCGGCACTGAGCTGGTTTGAGCTCGGAGCCGAGGACCCGTCACCAGAACAGACGGACCAAGGAGTTTCCGTCACCGTCTCCAGCGCCCGGCTACCTGACGTCTCGGCGAGTCGCTACAACACGCTGAGTGAAATCTGCCCTGGGTTCTTTGTGGCCATCACCCACGAAGGTGAGGCACGGCTGATTGCGCTGGAAGATCGCACCTGGGCCGAACTGCCCGCTATTGAACCCGCGGGAGAACTGCGCAACCCTCCCGCGCCAGGTATCGAGGGGGGTGGACCCGTGTGGGGCTTCCGAGACTCCCTGGCTGTCAACGACACTCTTTTCCTGTCTGATGCAGTCGTAGACACCGACAAAGAATGCGTCTACGTCGCCGTGCACCGGATTGCCGTCGATCAGTTAATCCGTGAGGAAACTCCCGAGACTGAGGTGATCTATCAATCGGAGCCCTGTGTGAGTTACGCCGACTCCTATCGGTCCCGCGCTCCCATCAAGACTCACCTGGGAGGGGCCTTGGCCTTCAGCCCTCTGCAGGACGAACTCTATGTCTCCATCGGTGACCTCCACCTGGGCTCCAGCACGATTGGCCAGGCGGAATCAATTGGTATCGAGAACGTGGAGAAGGATTACGCCATTCTCAGAAGCCCTACAGCGGCAGTCTCCGCCGTCGCGGCTATTTCGACGCCCTTCGACTCGGCTACCGGGCGAGTCTTTTCCAAAGGACTGCGTAATTCTCTGGGAATGACAGTGACGGCGAGTGGTGACGTGTGGCTCAGCGACCACGGCCCCAGCGGAGGAGACGAGCTGAACCATATTCAGGAGGGCGCAGACTACGGCTGGCCTCTCACCTCATTGGGACAGCCCTACGATCGGTCGAGTTACCCTCAGGATTCCAGCGCTCTGCCTGCGCCGTGGCTCGATATTTATCAGGCGGAGATCCCCGGCAGCACACCACCTGCGTACAGCTGGACTCCGGCCGTGGCTCCCACGTCCGTCGTCGAGTATCCAAGCGAAGGAATTGAACAATGGCGAGGCACGCTCGTGATGTCTTCTCTTCGGGCCCAGTCGGTCATCGTGCTTTCTCAGGACTCAGGCAACACCGTGGAACAGGACCGACTTGGGGTTGGTGAGCGCATCCGAGACATGGTGGTGACGACGGGTGGAGACCTCGTGATGGTGACGGATTCAAGTCGGCTGGTTGTGGTCTCTGGTTAACATCTGACCGAGATCGCCCCTGACAACAAGTAGCAGGGCATCATGGAATACCGAGAGACCATTGTGTGTTCTCTGTAATGACGGCAGGAGGGGCCAATGAGCGAGTGGAATTACACCAAATGCGCGAAGCCCTTTGGGAGCCAGCAAGAAGCCCGCGACTTTATGGTGTCCAGAGGCTTTGCCGGCCAGATTCTGAAGCGTGACAACGGCGGCTTCACCGCCGTCTGCCCTACCTACCCCGAGGGCTACTACCCCGACGCTGTCAGTGTGGAGACCATCGACGAGGCCGCCCTTGCCGCACCTTCCCGAGATGAGCATCTCGCAGACTCAGAGTGTTGTGCTGGGCCACAGGACATCACCATTAGCCGACTCCCCCAATAATCACCAGGGTGACAATCGCCGCCAAAATCGCCCAGAGGGCGGTGGCGGCAATCACGATCACGGTTGCCCGGGCGGTGGGAACACCGAGCGACACAGCAATCGCAGCGCCAAGTTGCGTCCCAATCACGAGCGGCCCCAGAACGGCCATCGACCAGACTCCATACTTTTCAAAGATGTCCATCCCACGCTGCATTGACGAGCTGTAACGGGACAGACCCCGACGATGACGGCGGGCTTGAATCCAGCCCATAATCGTGCGGCTCGAGAGGGCAAAAAGACCGATGGTGACCGCATTGCCGGCAACCGCCACCACAGTGGTGATCACCGGATCAAGACCCAGGACAATGGCCACTGGAACCACAATGAGGGCCTCGAGAAATGGGGTTGCTCCGGCCAGGAAAACCCCCAAGAGGCCCAGCTGCTCGATGAGTTGCTCTGTCATCCGGACCCCTCTTTAAAAATACAAATTAGGGTTGTGAAATGCCTGCGCAAATGGCCCCGGTCGACGTCGCCATTGTCGGTGGAGGACACAACGGACTGACGGCCGCTGCCTACCTCGCGAGAGCGGGCTATTCCGTGGTCGTTATCGAACGATCCGACCATGTCGGCGGCGCGGCCGTGTCTGCTCAGGCCTTCGCGGGACGAGACGCCAAACTCTCTCGATACTCCTACCTGGTGAGTCTGTTGCCTGAAGAAATTCAGAAAGACCTTGGGCTCAGCATCCCGCTTATTCGACGGAGATACTCCTCGTATACCCCCGTTCCTGGCACCACCACCGGTCTTCTGATTGACTCCGGTGACCCCGCACGCACGAGGAAATCATTCGAGGACATCGGTGCGGGAGATGATTACCTGCGATGGGTTGATTTCTATCGCGCCACCGGTGTTCTCGCGAGAACCATGTTTGCCCTCATGACCGAGCCACTGCTCGACCGCGACACCATCCGCACTCACCTGCAACTCGCGGCTCCGGCCGAGAGACTCTATGAGCGGTTTATCGACACACCAATCGAAGAGCTGGTCGACGAGACCTTCACCAACGACACCGTGAAAGGTGTGGTGTTGACAGATTCGTTGATTGGGACATTCCCCGAGTTTCCGAATGACCCCGTCACAGCAATCTGTTTTTTGTACCACGTGATTGGTGGGGGGACAGGAGACTGGGATGTGCCGGTCGGAGGAATGGGCACAGTCAGCGCAGAACTCGAGCGTGCCGCGACCGACGCGGGTGCCATCATTCTCACTAATTCCGAAGTCACCTCAATAACCCCAGGACAGTCTGTTCAATTTCTGGAGGGTGGAGAGGAAAAGAGTCTGCCTTGCCGGTTAGTCATCTCCGGTGCGTCACGTCATGAAGCAGAAAGGCTGAGTGGGCTCGAAGGGAAAACCGAGAGACCAGAGGGCTACCAGGTGAAGGTGAACCTGCTCCTCGAGCGACTTCCTGCCCTGGCCGATCCTTCGGTCACTGCCGAAGAAGCCTTCGGGGGAACTTTCCACATCAACGAATCCGCGTCCCAACTATCCCGCTCAATCCAACAAGCACAGGCAGGTGCTCTCCCGGACACGGTCCCCTGCGAGATCTACTGCCATTCCTTAAGCGACCGCAGCATCCTGGGCCCAGACTTGCAAGACTCAGACGCTCAGACCCTGACTGTTTTCGCATTGAACGTGCCACACCGCCTGATTGCTGACATGCCAGCTCACTCGGCTCGGCAGCTTCTACAAGACAAGGTGCTTCAGTCGCTGAACAGTGTCTTGGCAGAACCCATTGAGTCCTGTCTCATGACAGACAGCAACGGAAATCCCTGTGTCGAGACCAAAACGACCCTGGATCTCGAGGATGCGCTTGGTCTTCCAGGCGGAAACATCTTTCACGAGCCACTGGCCTGGCCATTTGTCGAAGACGGCAACTCACTGCGGACACCCGCAGAACGATGGGGCGTGGAGTCGGGTATCGACTCAGTGCTTCTCGGAGGAGCCAGTGCCCGTCGTGGTGGAGGAGTGAGCGGCATCGGTGGCCACAATGCGGCAATGGCCGCGTTTGAAATCCTGGGGCCACCCGAGAGATAGACAAAAACCCCCGCGTCTGCGGGGGTCTCGTGGCGGAGACGGAGGGATTTGAACCCTCGGTCCCCTTGCGGGGACTCCACCTTAGCAGGGTGGTGCACTCGACCGGACTATGCGACGTCTCCGAATACGGCCCCACCTTACCGCGTGTGAAGGGCCCTGCGGTGGGAGCTAGTTGGCCACCGCACAGGTCACGTCATCAGCTGTTTGACCGACCAGTCCCTCGAGTACTTCAGCTTGAGTAATCGGCTCCTCAGGGGTGGGCTCCTCGTCGTTGGGTGTCTCGCTCGGAGCGCTCTCTGCCTCGGAGACTTCTTCGTCGGGAACCGGCGTGGAGTCTGGTTCTGGGTCTGCCGGGGTGGTTTCTTCCGGTGCCGGCTCAGCAGACTCCGCATTGTCCTCTGTGTCTGGGGCGGCGGTCGACCCCCTACCCGAGGAGTTGTCTGCCAACGTGTAGAGGACATCCTGTTGGATTCTTTCCATCACCTCTGCCGCCAGAACAGGGTCGGGAATGACTTTCCCGGGATAGTCAGCCGGGGCATCCAAGACCGGGTACTGGATGAACACAATGTTCTCGTTTGGAATGTTGCGAAGAGCCTGCGCCATCGAGACCATCACGTCCAGGCTCCCCAAGGAGCTGGAGAGAACCATGTTTTGGGCGGCAACCTGGGCGATGCTGTACAAGCGGGTGACGTCGTTCAGAACACCGTCTGCTTGAAGGGTTCGGACAAGAGCCGACATGTAGACCTGCTGGGACGAAATTCGCGCAAGGTCACTGCCGTCCCCGACCCCCTTTCGGGTGCGGAGGAATGCCAGCGCCTGACCTCCCTCGAGCGTGTGGTACCCCGCCTCCGGAAGATTGAGCCCCGACCAAGGGTCAACGATGGGCTCGTTGATGCACACTTCGACGCCGCCGACAGCGGTGGAGAGTTGGGCAACCCCAGTGAAGGTCATCACCCCCGCATAGCCAATCTCCAAGCCGGTCAGGTTCTCCAGCGTCTTCGCCACACAAGGAAGCCCGCCAATGCTCCACGTCTGGTTCAGAGGCGTCATCGTCCGCTCGCTAGAGAGCGATCCGTCTTCTTGCTCACACCCTGGGACATCGACCAAGGTGTCCCGAGGGAAACTAATGACTGTGGCGTGATCGTGGTTTTCTGCGACGTGTACGAGCAGGTTTACGTCGTTCAGTTCCCCGTCGGTTTCGCCGAACTGATCTCCTTGCCCCACCCGGGTATCAGACCCCACCACAAGGACGTTGAAGCCGCCCTCCCATTCACCGACTCCGGCGAGCGCTGGTTCTTCATGCCCGGGTAGTTCGATGGTTTGGATAGAGGTGGTCAGGTTTGTCACCGTCCAGCCGACAATCATCCCGGCTGTGACCACCAGTGAGGTGATCACAAGCCCTGAGATGGCAGCGACAAACTTCCATCCCTCGAGCCTTTTTTGGCGGGCGTGGCCCGGCTGAGGACGATAGTCGTCGTCGCGGGGTCGACGCATCGCCATTTCCTCAGAGCTCACGCGTCACCACCCCTCTGGACTCTGGCGGAGGGCGTGGGATTCGAACCCACGAGGCATTTCTGCCCACTGGTTTTCAAGACCAGCTCCATCGGCCGCTCGGACAGCCCTCCAGGAATTGAGTCTAAACCCGTGGACTTTTTCTGGCTTAGAGGCTCCGTAAAGCCCATGCCACTCCGTCTTCTATGTCGGGCCGGGTCACTTCGGTGGCAACCTCCAAGACTTCTGGTGGCGCTTGACCCATTGCTACCGCACGGCCTTCGCTTCCTGCCCACCGAAACATCTCAATGTCGTTTCGACCATCACCAATCGCCATCACTCGATTTCGGGGAAACCCGAGAGCATCCCTGGCTCGCTCAAGAGCGGTGGACTTATTCACGCCCTCGGGGGCAATATCGAGCCAGTTGGTCCACCCCACGGCGTAGCTCACCTGGTGGAGGCCAAGGTCCTCGACAGCTTTTTCGAAGTCTTTGGAGTCATGTCCTGGGGCAATCACCACCACCCTGGTGGCCACTGTGGTCAGGAGGTCATCGAAGTCGACTTGTTCGGTGGTGATGTCGAGGGCGCCTTCTGGGAACCAACCGGTGTATCGATACATTCCTGTTTCGTTCTCCACTGCGTAATGGGCCTCCGGGAGACGCTCTCGAATCGATTGGAGCACCGGGGTGGGGTCAAAGTGCTCCACGTGCTCTCGCCGGTAGTTCCTCGGCTCTTTTTCGTCACGGCGTAAAAGAATCGCGCCATTAGACGACACCACGTATTCGGGGGAGATCTCCAGCTGCTCCAATACGGGAAGCGTCATCGAGACCGACCTACCGGTTGCCAGTGTCACCTCGTGACCTCGGTCGCGGACGCGCTGAACCTCACTAATTACCGTGCGAGAAAGAGTTCCATCTTCATGCAGGACTGTCCCATCAATATCGAGAGCAACAAGCCAAGAATCAGCGGGCCGAGCAGAGAGAGGTTCCGCTCGTGCAGAATCGTCTGTCACTCGACTCCCTGCGGCTTCAGAAGATCTGTGCCGACGAAGGGTTGAAGTGACTCAGGGATAGCAACCGAACCATCCGAGCGTTGGTGGGTCTCCAGCAGGGCCACAATCCACCTCGTGGTCGCAAGCGTGCCGTTCAGAGTCGCCACCGTTTCAGTCGGACCATCGCCGCCTGGTCGATGCCGGGTGTTCAGGCGACGGGCTTGGAAGGTGGTGCAGTTCGACGTGCTGGTGAGCTCCCGATACGCGCCCTGCGAGGGGATCCACGCTTC
>CAJXYC010000063.1 GCA_913063365.1 uncultured Cellulomonadaceae bacterium | reverse complement strand
TGGGGCCTGTGGCGCAGTTGGTAGCGCGTCTCGTTCGCAATGAGAAGGTCAGGGGTTCGATTCCCCTCAGGTCCACAGTTGTGAAGAGTCGCGGCCTAGGTGACAGATGAGTCGCGTCTTGGGTGACACTTTTTTATTCTTTGGGCCATCGTCCGGGTGGGCGGAGTTGGTTTCGCCAGTAGGTTTTCTCGGGTTCGATTTGGTGTTGGCTGAGTAGTTCACCGGTGTGTTCGTTTGTGACGGAGACGCTTGCTTTGTCGACGAGGATGAGCACGGGTGTGTGTTGGTGGGTTTTGCCGATTCCGAGGTGGTGCATTTTTCCGGCTCGGCGGAGGGAAACTTTTCCGTCTTTGTCGACGTGGTCGTGTCGGATTCTCCAGGCGTGGCTGACGGGTGGTTGGTCGGGGGTGGCTTTGAGTCCTGCTGTGTAGGCCTCGTGGGGTGTGTTTCCTTTGAGGGATCGATGTGGCCGGGTGTGGTTGTAGTGGTGGCGCAGTTCGTCGAGTTGGGTTTGTAGTTCCTGAAGTGTTTCTGGTCGGGGTTTTGCTCGGAGCCACTGTTTGAGGGTTTGGTGGAATCTTTCGATTTTGCCTTGGGTTTGGGGGTGGTTTTTGCGTCCGTTTTTCTGTCGGATGCCGTGGCTGGCGAGGAGGTATTCGTAGGCGTTTTTGCCGCCTGTGCTGCGGGAGGTGAAGATTTGGCCGTTGTCGGTGAGGGTGGAGTAGGGCGGCCCGTAGGTGGTGATCAGGTGGTTGAACGTGTCGACGACGCGTTGTCCGGTGACGGTGTGATGGCAGGTCAGTGAGAGTAACAGTCGGGAGTGGTCATCGAGCCAGTCGAGGATTTCGATGCGGGTGCCATCTGCGAGATACCAGTGGACGACGTCGGCTTGCCAGGTTTCGTTGGGTTGGGCGGCTTCGAAACGTAGTGAGGCGGCTTTGGGGCGTTTTTGGGGTTGGGCGACGATGAGTCCCGCATCGTGGAGGATGCGGCGGATGGTGGAGGTCGAGGGTGGGGTGATGTTTTCTCGTTGTAGATACCACTGGATACTGATCGGCCCCGCATCAAGACCGCTGTCGGTCAAAGATGTCCGCAGGTCAATGATTTTGTTGCGGAGTGCTTCGGGAGTTTTGTGCGGTTGGGTTTTCGCGATGGGTGGGCGGGGTTCGACCGCGTCGATTCCTCCTTGGTTGTAACGCTCGAGGAGTCGATAAATGTGGGCGCGACTGTAACCGTGGACGGCTGCAGCTTCACTCACGGACAGGCCCTGATGGACGATGGACAAGATGACAACTTTGGCTTTCGACATGGCGCCAGAGTGTCACTTAAGGCGCGACTCATCAGCGTCACCCAGGCCCCGACTCAGGTGTCACCTAAGCGGTGAACCCAGACACCCTAGGCTCCACAATTTTTCGGTAACGGATGACTCCGAGGCGAATTTTCCCTCTGAATCGATACATTTTGGCTATGGGTAAAAAGCCGGTCCTGGTGGTAATTGACGTACAAGAAGGCTTCCTTGACCCCCAATGGGGGGACTCAAACAACCCCGAATGCGAAGCAAATATCAGGCATCTCTTGAAATTGTGGCGGCAGGCAAATTATCCAATCGTTCTTGTCCGGCATGATTCTGCTTCGCCATCCTCGCCTTTGCGGCCGCATCAAAGAGGAAACGAATTTCAAGAGGGTATAGATGGACAACATGATCTCTTGGTGACGAAGAACGTGAACTCAGCTTTTTTCGGGACTCCATCTCTCGATGAGTGGCTCAAGACCAACGCTTATTCCGAACTTGTCATCTGCGGAATAACGACGAATCACTGTTGTGAAACGACTGCACGGATGGCAGGAAATTTGGGCTATCAGGTGAAGTTCGTCCTCGACGCGACGAGGGCTTTTGATTCCATGAACTTGGCGGGAGAAGTGGTTCGCGCGGAGGACATCTATCAAATGACCGCTACAAATTTGCACGGGGAATTTGCCGAAGTGGTCATGACGTCGGACATCTCACTTTGAGGTCGACAGTCACGCGACTCTTGGATTGAGGCTGGGGTTCGGATTTGTCGCCCTATTGTTCTTAAAAGCCGCCTTTCCGGTTTCGACCTGGATTCTTAGTTGTAATTCCAGCGAACAGGAACCCGAGCAAGCTGAAGTACAGGGCCTTTGAGCTACCTATGCCCCACTTTGATCGCCGGTCTCTAGCGCTGTGTCCACAACCACGGTGAGTCGAGCGGAACCACGGGCTTGCGCAACCATTTAATCGCCGCGATCACCACGACAATCCCCAGCAGGGGTAACAGAATCTGCAGCGCGAGGATGATTCCCGGGTAGGCCTGGTTCCACTCATCCGCCGCGAGGTGTCTGGAGAGAATGCCCCAGAATGCCCACACCAAAACCAGCCCATAGGCGGGGGACGCATTCAGCAGGGCAACCCAGGAGCCAATGGCCGCTGCGACGATGAGAATGAGGACGGTCCAACCCGTCGGACCCCAGAGCTCTTCGCCTTGCCAGCCCCATTGCACCAACAAAGCGGAGGCGTTGGCGACAGTCGCCACGGTGACCCACCCGAAGTAGATGGCAAAGGGCAGTCGAACCGCCAGGGTGTTAGGCCAGTCAACGCGCTCGGCTGTCGTGTACTTGTTGATGAAAATCAAGGTGACCAACAGTCCGACGATGATGAGCAGCGACAGCCACAGCAGTTCGTAGTGCCAGGCGACAATCCAGGCGGAGTTCAGCAGGCTGCTCGCGATAAACCATGGAGTGATTGCTTCAATGACGCGGTTGGTCTTGGTGAGCTGGGCGACGGTGTAGACCCCGAGTAAAAGGTAGATGACACCCCAAATCGAGAAGGTGAAACCGATCGGAGCGAACAGGGTGTCGTATTTGTCGGAAATGTCACCCGTCGGGATGCCGTTCAGAGGAAGTGCTGTTGCCAGCACGTTCATCACAATCATCAACACAAAGGCGAGAGCAGCGATGATCCGGGGTGTTTTTGTGGGAGACATGCCCCGAGTTAACCATGTAGTAAGTGGTCGTCGACTGAGGCAGCGCTCGAGTGATCGGCACCGGGAGGCTGCGGCCTGTGGCCCCTCCCACACATCTGCTGGCCACTACGGGGAGAAATTTTGTCGATTTCGATAAACCCCTAGGGGTATTTTACTTTTTCGGCTAACCTGGGAAAACGCCCAGAAAGTCGAAGAGGAGTTCTCATGGCACGCGTACTCATCCTTGGAGCCGGTGTGGCAGGCCACACCGCAGCCCAGTATTCAAAAAAGCTCCTAGGCAAGGGGCACAGCGTGACCGTTGTCTCTCCGAACTCCCAGTGGAACTGGATCCCGTCAAATATCTGGGTGGGAGTGGGAAAGATGGGCAAAAAGCAGGTGATTTTCCCGCTCGCCCCGGTCTATCGCCGCATCGGTGTGGACTTCCACCAAGCCAAAGCCGTAGCCATCCGCCCCGAGGGTGACGAGGCTGATTCAACACCGGCTGTCGACATCGAATACACCGACCCGGGACGCGCTGGGCAGACCGAGCGTCTGCGATACGACTTTCTCATCAACGCCACCGGCCCACAGTTGAAGTTCGATATGACAGAAGGCCTGGGCCCTGATGGTGGAAACTCGCTGTCGGTGTGCACCTATCAGCACGCTCACGACACCTCCGAAAAGCTCAAAGACTGCATCCAGAAGATGCGCGAGGGCACGCGCCAGACCCTGGTAATTGGTACCGGTCACGGTGCCTGCACCTGTGAGGGCGCTGCCTTCGAATACGTCTTCAATGTTGAACACGAGCTGCGCGACGCCGGCGTTCGTGAGATGGCGGATGTGTATTACTTGACCAATGAAACCGAACTAGGAGACTTCGGCGTTGGTGGCATGAACTTTGCCCAGAAAGATGGATCGACGGTCACGAGCGCCCAGTGGATGGGTCAGATGTTCGCCGACCGGGGCATCAAGGTCATTGATTCGGCTCACGTGTTGCGAGTCGACCCTGGTGTGGTCCATTTTGAACAGCTGGATGGTTCAGTGGGCAGTCAGGCCTTCGACTTCGCCATGTTGCTCCCGCCCTTCCGCGGAGTGGATATGAAGGCCTACGACCGCTCGGGCGCAGATATCTCGGATGTTCTGTTTGCTCCCAGTGGGTTCATGAAAGTCGACGCCGACTACAGCCAGAAGCCGTTCGAAGAATGGACAGCGGAAGATTGGCCGAAGACCTACGAGTCACCCGCCTACCCCAACGTCTTTGCCGCGGGTATTGCCTTCGCCCCTCCCCACGCTATTAGCAGGCCCCAGCAGACTCCTACGGGTAACCCCATCGCACCGGCGCCCCCCCGCACAGGAATGCCCGCCGGAGTGCAGGGCAGGACGGTCGCGGAGACCATCGCCGAGCGCATCAAGAGCGGTGACTGGAGCCACAAGGCCAAAGAGGCATCGATGGCCGACATGGGTGCTGCCTGCATCGCGTCCGTGGGAGCAGGCATGTTGAGCGGCTCGGCGGCGACCATCACGATGGGCCCGATTGTTCCGAACTACGCCCAGTATCCCGAGACAGGACGTGATCAGGAGCTCACCCAAGGTGAGCTGGGCTTGGCGGGCCACTGGATTAAACGACTGTTGCACACCATGTTCATCTACAAGGCCAAGGGCTTGCCCGGCTGGTCACTGATTCCGGAGTAGGAAATGGATAAGAAACAGCGTGCCCGAGTGCACAACCCGCTATTTCAGTTCTTTCGCTTTATCGCGCTGAATCTTCGGATTCTGAAGCTGACGAAGCATCACTAGGTCTCGACGCGTCGGCTTCGAGCTGGCGCAGTCGTTCGCGCCTGCGCTCGAGCCGTTTCTGATGGCCCAGTGATTCCCGGCTGACCTGGAGCTGTTCGATTAACACCGGGCCGATTGTGTAGGTCGAATCGGTTCGGTCGAAAATGCTCGCCAGGTTGACCGGCAGGCGCTGGAATTCAAAGCGGGGTGAATCCGCCCGTTCTTCGGCCAGAACCACCTGTTTGAGAACTCCCTGGTCGCCGTTGTCTCCTGAGGCTTCGAGGTCGCCTCGGTCAGCGTCACGGCGAGAGTCTGCAGCTTCGCGCCACGACGAAATCACCGCTCTGGCGCCCTCAGTGTCGTTAATCCACAGCGTGGCGCTATTGAGCTGTCCGTTGTCGTAAACAACTGCTGCCATATCACCCGCGTACTGCGCCACGTACGGCCACGGGTCCCCGTGGACCACCGCATCGACATCGATGTACAGCAGAGGACCGGTGAGCTCCTCCCGAGCAGTGGCGATCCAGCTGGGCTTGAGCAGTGTCGTGCGCACCCAGTTGTCTTCTGGTTCCACTTCGAAGAAGTGGTAGTCAAGCCCCAAACGGTCGAGGCTCGCTTTCAGCCTCTCGGCCTCCGCCCGATAGACCTCGTCAGGGGTGTGGAAGGCAACAATCGTTCCGCGGCGGTCGGGCAGCACGGGGGCATTCTCACCAAAGAGGTCGTCGGCTGCCGGATATCCCGCCTCGACCGAATACTGCTCTAACTCGGGGGATAGCTCGATTTGTTGGGCTACCCGCAACCGGGTGTCCTGCTTCCCTGGCCAGGCTGCGGATTCGGGAAGCGGAATTGTCGCCTCAGCCAGTCGACTGAAGCTGTCGGCAAACGCAGCCGTGTGGATAGCCACGCTGTCGCGCAACTGCTCGAACACCTCACCGGGGGTTGAGTGGAGCTGTTTTCTCTTCGCGCCGATAATCGAGGCGGTGTCGCGGTCCAACCATTCACCGAGCCCCTCGATTCGAGGAACGACCCCGGGTCCGGTGAAGCTCTTTTTTCCCTGAGGCCCGAAACGCATGCGGTAGTCGAACCCGTCGACATACTGCTGGGGAATGCGGTCGTCGGTTGCACAGACGCTGTCGCGGGGATCAGCTGTGGCAGCGATGACGATGATGTGGCGATACCGGCCGATCGTCTCGAGGATCTCTGCACTTCGGGTGATGTCGTCGGGGTGCCAGGAGCAGATGACATCGGCGTCACTGTCTGCCAGTTCGATTGCGGATTGGGGGTCTCTGCCGAGCCGAAGGGAGGGCGCAAGCCGGCGGATTTCATCGACCAGGTAGTGCATGCCCGGCAGGTCAGTTCCGGTGATGATGACGTGGACGCTCTGGTGTCCGCGGAGCTTGGCGCGCAGCCGTTGCGCGGCAACGAGCCGGGCGTCGGCGGCCTGAGCGCGCCACTGACGAAGCCTGTTCATGTCCTCATTAGCCTAAACGCCAGGCAGCAGGTGGCCGGCTAGGGAATCAGCAGGATCTTGCCCGAGTAGGCACGCGACTGGATCGCCCGATGGGCCTCAGAGGCCTCTGACAAGCCGAAGCGCGCGGCGATGGAGATATCCAAAGCCCCCGACTGGATGGCCTCAAACAGTTCAGCGGTTCTCCACCGGCGCTCATCGGCTGTTGCCATGAAGTGTCCGAGGCTCGGACGGGTCACCACCAGTGAGCCCAACGCACCCAGGCGCTGTAGGTCAAACGGGGGAACGGGTCCGCTGGCGGCGCCGTAGAGGGCCATCACTCCCCGGGGTCGCAAACTGGTCAGACCGTCCTCGAAGGTGTCCTGTCCGACACCGTCGTAGACGACATCAACTCCGGCCCCGGCGGTGATCTCGGCGACGGTGTCTGCCCAGGGCTCTTGGTCGTAGCGGATGACGTGGTGCGCTCCTGCGGCCTGTGCGCGCGCGACCTTTTCATCGCTCGAGGTGGTGCCGATGACGGTTCCTCCGCGGGCGACAATCATTTGGGTCAGCAGTAATCCCACTCCTCCCGCAGCCGCGTGGACCACGGCGGTCGTGCCCCGTTCGACCGGGTAGACACTGGTGACGAGGTAGTGCGCGGTGAGGCCCTGGAGCATCGCGGCTGCGGCGGTCTCAAACTCCACCGATGCGGGGATGGCTTGGAGCAACTCCGCGGGAACGACCGCGTAGTCGGCGTAGCTACCACCGACCATCGCCCAACACACGCGATCTCCGGTGCTCCATTCCGAGACTGTTTCACCCACAGCGACGACCT
This sequence comes from uncultured Cellulomonadaceae bacterium, assembly GCA_913063365.1. GTDB lineage: Bacteria > Actinomycetota > Actinomycetes > Actinomycetales > Microbacteriaceae > Pontimonas. The sequence continues at coordinate 79 of CAJXYC010000063.1, read as the reverse complement.
CGCCGGCAGCCTCCTGACCGGGGGTAAAGGGCAGCGGAAGCGGATACATTCCCTCGCGGTGGTAGGTGTCGATGTAGTT
>CAJXYC010000062.1 GCA_913063365.1 uncultured Cellulomonadaceae bacterium | reverse complement strand
CGCCCGGTTCAGCTCCGACGGCGATCTTTACCACCCACAGCACCTTCACCAGCCCTGCAGTTGTGGAGCCAACCACAGAATCGACGACGTCGACTGGTCGGGAATTTCAAGGCCAATCGTTTTTACCTACCGAGCAGGGACCGCAGGTATGGGAAATTCCCTACTGCGAGGATTTCAGGTGGCCGACATGCTCGTGACGTTGGGAGCGCCCGTTCCCATCCGCGTCCAGGCACTTGAAAACCTCTACCGCGCACGCCCGCGGGGCCACACGGTTGTTGCACTTAAGACTGCAGTGAGATCGAAATCGGTACCAATTCTCAAACACTTCGTTCGTTCAGGTAACACTCTTCTGTTCGACGTCATTGATGGTTTAGTGCCACCAGTCGTTGCCAAGTTAGCAACTGGATTCATTTGCGGGAGCGTCACCGAATATGAGGCTCGAACTTCCTCGGGCGCCCAGGCAGTTCTCTCTCTGCAGTCACCCGATCAACGCACGCCATCATTCGACTTCAATCGCCGAGGCTTCCAAACGGTCTACTACGGTCTTGAGGAGAACGCGCTCTACCTAGATGAAATCGACAGCGTTACGGCCGTCGATTTCGTTGACATGCCCGAGCACCGTAGCTCAGAGCCTTTACCGAGTGTGTTCGACGAGCTTCGAGCCTATAGTCACCACTATTCGGTACGCGCCTGGAACAATCGAGACGGCTTTAAACCCATGATGAAGGGTTTCTTTGCTGCACGTCTGGGGGCGGTTGCTATCGCCTCGTTCGATGACGAAGAGTCGCGTCTCATTCTTGGTTCCGACTATCCCTATCTCTCACCATCGTCCAGACTCAGCGATGTCCGTGAGACCATCGAACACGCCAGAAAGACGCACCACGCTTCCGAATGGGAACAGGCCGTCAAAACGATGAAGCGTCTGCGGCAGATTTCGTGTCCGGTTTCCACCGCTAAACAGCTCGTTAATGGCCTGCGCGGACTCAGAGTCTAGATTTTCTCGAACCCTGCAATCAGTGTGTCGATGATCTGGTCTTTGTCTGCGCGCGAGACAAACGCAGCGTGGGCTGCGTTGATTTGGAAGGCCAACAGGTCATCGGCGTCGTAGTCGAAGGTCTCAGCCAGCAGCGCGAGCTCTTTGGACAAGGTGGTGTTGCTCATCAGGCGGTTATCAGTGTTGACAGTGACCGAATAGCCGAGGCGATAGAGCAGGTTGAACGGATGGTCGGCCATTGCCCGGTCTGGGCCGATTGCCCCGGTTTGGATGTTTGACGAGGGGCTTGTCTCTAGAGCAATACCGCGGTCGAGAACCCAACGGGCAACCGTGCCGAGCTCCACGGTGATGTCGTCGCCGTCCTGCTGGACCTGCATGTCTTCGATGATTCGAACACCGTGCCCGAGGCGCAAGGCCCGGCCATCGAGCAGGGCACTTCGAATGCTCTCGACACCATCGGCCTCACCCGCGTGCACGGTCACCGGGAAAAACTCGGAGGCCAACAGGTCAAAGGCTTCGTGAAGTCGGGACGGCGGGAACCCGGCTTCGGGCCCCGCGATATCGAAACCGGCGGCTCCGCGGTCGCGGTGGCGGAGGGCGAGCTGTGCGATGTCCAGTCCGTTATCGGCCTGACGCATCGCCGAAATCAGTTGCCCAATCCAGATCTGTCCACCAGCTGCGTCAATCGCCGAGACCGCCTCGTCAATGCCGGCCTGAACGGCCTCGACGGCCTCGTCGAGGCTCAAGCCCTTGGCGAGGTGCTGTTCGGGCGCCCAACGGATTTCACCGCAGATGACCCCGTCGGTGTGGAGGTCTTCGACAAACTCGCGAGCGATGCGCTGCAGCGCAGGAGCGGTCTGCATGACGCTGGTGGTGACATCGAAGGTCTTCAAGTATTCGACGAGCGAGCCCGAGTTGGACTGGTCGGCAAACCACTGGCCGAGCGCACTGGCGTCTGTTTCGGGGAGATCAATGCCCTCCTCGGCGGCGATGTCGATGATGGTCTGCGGCCGCAGGCCCCCGTCGAGGTGGTCGTGGAGGGAGATTTTCGGAAGCGACTCGATGGCGATGTCCGTTCCGGGAAGTGTGTGGGTCACTGGAAATAGTTCCTTAGTTGTCGGGGACCAAAAGCATCGGGCAACACTTCGTCGATAGTGCGGATACCAGAGACGGTCTCGAGCACCATGTCATCTGCCGAGTGTTCATAGAGCAGCTGGCGGCAGCGACCACAGGGCATCAGAACTTCACCGTTGCCGTCAACGCAGGTGAAGGCGACGAGTTTGCCTCCTCCGGTCATCGCCAACTGGGACACCAGTGAACATTCCGCACACAGCGTCACCCCGTAGGAGGCGTTTTCGACGTTGCAGCCAGAGACCATACGTCCGTCGTCGACAATTGCCGCGGCTCCCACCGGATAGTTCGAGTAGGGAACATACGCCCGGCGCATGGCCCCGGTGGCGATGTCACGAAGGGCCGCCCAGTCAACGTCACTCATTGGCCCTACTCTTTCACATACGGTTTACCGACCGACGCAGGCGGGCGGACACGGCCCACAAAACCGACCACGGCAATCAGCGTCACGAGGTAGGGCACCATCAAAATAAAGTCGGTCGGGATTCCGGGACTCACCTGGTTGGCCCACACCCGAAGGATGATGCTGAAGCCAAACAGCAGTGCTGCCGCCGACATGTAGAACGGGTGCCAGCGGCCGAGAATCACCACCGCGAGCGCGATAAACCCTTGACCGGCGGTCATTTCTTTTCCAAACGACCCGACGTTTCCGATGGTGAGCGCTGCGCCGCCGAGACCAGCCAGCAGTCCGCCGAGGCTGACCCACCAGAAGCGGGTGCGACCCACGTTGATACCGACGGTGTCGGATGCCAGCGGGTATTCGCCGACTGACCGGGCGCGTAATCCGAGACGACTGCGAAAGAGCACCCACCAGAGCAGCGGCACCGCGAGGAAGGCGGCGAACACCGTGATGCGGTTTTCAAACAGTACGGGCCCCAACACGGGAATGTCGGACAGTAACGGCAGGGAGAAGATTTCCAGGGTGCCGGGGAAGTTGGAGCGGTCAGAGTCTTCGGACAACCACTGGGAGAACAGGAAGTTGGTGATTCCAATGACCAACACGTTCAACACCACACCGACGATGATCTGATCGGCGAGGTATTTCACGGAAAAGACCGCCAGGACCATTCCGAGCAACATTCCGGCGACCATCGCCGCGACGACGGCGACGTAGAGGTTGCCGGTGAGGCTTCCCACAACAGCACCAACGAATGCTCCGGCGAGCAGCTGTGCTTCGATGGAAATGTTGACCACGCCGACGCGCTCAGACATCACGCCAGAGAGCCCGCCGAAGATAATCGGTACCGCGAGGATCAGAGCGTTGGCCAGCAGGAAGGCGACCGGGACGGTGTCGCCAGCTGCCAACCAGCCCAGCAGACCAAACAGGGCGATTGCCCCGAAAATGACAAGCCACCACAGCGGGACGACTTTATTTCTCGACACCCACCAGGCGGCGACGGCGGTCATCGCCAGCAGAAGGACTCCTGCGACGGTGTTGACCGTGGTGGACATCGCCACGAAGGGGGGAATGACAAAGTCTGCGTCGCTGGCAGTGATGCGGTAAGTCACCGCTTCTGCACGGCCAAACAGACCAAAAGCCAGCAAGACAACAAGCGAAAAACCCGCCATGACGATCGTGGAGCGCCAGCTGACTTTCTCCTCGGCCAGCGAGAACATGCCGGGGGTGACCTCGACCCGGGAGGTATCGACAGTCATTTGGTCACCTCCTTCTTCAAGACACGGGCGCGCAGTCGATCCAGCGCAGGAGTCTCCCGGAGCGCGGGAAGGCGGAAAATCGCGCGAATCAGCGGAGGTGCGGCGACAAACAGAACGATGGCACCCTGGACGATGCCGAGCACCTCGGGTGAGACGCCAGCGATCTGCATTTGCGGGCTTCCCGCTTTGAACGCGCCAAACAGCAGACCGGCCAGGAGAATGCCAATGGCGTTCCCTCCGCCGAGCAGGGCGACGGTAATTCCGTCAAAACCGATTCCCGCGTGGATGGTTTCGGTGTAACCGGCTTGCAATCCGAGCGTCTGGTGGGCTGCGCCGACCCCCACGAGTGCCGCCGAGGCGAACATTGCCGCTACGTAGGTGCGCTCCACGTTGATGCCGGCGGAGCGTGCCGCGTGCGGGCTATAGCCCACCATGCGGAAGCGATAGCCGATCGTGGATCGCTCCATCAGCCACCAGTAGAACCACACGGCGAGGACCACGAGAAAGAACCCGGCGTGCAGTTTGTAGTTCTCAGGGAAGAGAGCCGGCAGCTGTGCTGTCTCCAGAGGGGCGTTCGACTTCGGTGTTCCGCCCGATTCGGGGTCCTTCAACAAGCCGGGGGTGCGAATGAACCAGGTGAAAAGGTAGATGGAGATGTAGTTGAGCATGATGGTGAGAATCACCTCGTGCGCACCGGTCCTCGCTTTGAGGAATCCCACTAGTGCACCCAGCGTCGCCGAACCAAGAATGGTGGCCAGCACGGCGACGAGGACGTGGAGTCCGATGGGAAGCTCCATCCGGGTCGACACGAAGGTGCCCCAGAGGATGCCGAACATCATCTGGCCATTGCCACCGATGTTGAACAGTCCGACCCGGAACCCCAGGGAAATCCCGAGCCCCGCCGCAATCAGAGGACCGGCAAACCGGATGGTTTCAGTAATGGGTTTGAGGATGTCGGCTAGGCCCTCAGCGCGGAGGTTCACGATGGACCCTCGGAAGAGAGCTGCGTAACCATCGGCAATCGCGCCCAAACCTCCCGCTACCGCGGCCGCGGCGTCTCCGGCAGCGACACCGTCGATGAAGTCATCGGCGGAGAAGAAAATGAACAGCGAGCCGATCACGAAGCCGGCGATGATGGCAGCGGCGATTCGCGTGCCGCTGGTGGAGAGGATTTCGCGCAGGATGGTCACGCCGCGTGCTCCTTCGTCACACCGGCCATGAGCTGGCCGAGTGCTTCACGGGGGGTATCTGGGTCGACAATGTCGACAATGCGTCCCCGATACATCACCGCGATCCGATCAGCCAGGGCATAGACCTCGTCGAGTTCGGTAGAGATGATCAGCACGGGAATACCACGGTCGCGGGTGGCGATGATCTGTTCGTGGATGAATTCGATGGAACCGACGTCCACTCCTCGCGTGGGCTGGGCGGCAACTAGGACGGTGATGTCGCGGCTGAGCTCCCTGGCCACGACCACTTTCTGCTGGTTTCCGCCAGAGAGGTTCTTGGCCAGCGTTGCCGCAGAGGGCGTGCGCACGTCATAGGACGCGATGAGCTCGTTAGACCGCTCAGCTCGAGCTTCAAGGTCTATGGAGATTCCCTGAGCCCACGGGGCTTGTTGGTAGCCATTCAGCATGAAATTCTCGGCCAGGGTGAATTCCCCCACCAGGCCGTCTTTCTTCCGGTCTTCGGGGATGAAGCCCACACCGTGATCGAGAACCTGTCGGACGGTGTCGCGGGTGATGTCTTGTCCGGCGAGCGTGATCACGCCAGATTCAGCTTCTCTGAGCCCCAGGAGCGCCTCGGCGAGTTCGGTCTGACCGTTGCCCTGGACACCCGCAATGGCCACAACCTCGCCGGCTCGAACGTCCAGGTCCACTCCGTCGAGCACTTTCTGGTTGCGCTCGTCGATGACCGTCAGGTCACTGATCGACAACACCACCTCACCGGGCTTGGCCGGTGCTTTGTCGACCGAGAGGTCCACTTCGCGGCCGACCATCAAAGAGGCCAGTTCGTCGATCGGCGTATCCGGCGAGGCACTGTCGACCACGCGACCCTGACGGATGACGACAATACGGTCGCAGACTTCTTGGACCTCGCGCAGCTTGTGGGTGATGAAGACGATGCTGGTGCCCTCCGAGGAGAGCTGGCGCATGATGTCCATCAACTCGTCGGTTTCTTGCGGAGTCAACACTGCTGTCGGCTCGTCGAGCACGAGCACTTTGGCGTCACGTGCGAGGGCTTTGATGATCTCCACCCGCTGTTGAACGCCAACTGGGAGATCTTCGACGACCGCGTCGGGATCAACGTTGAATCCAAAACGGTCAGAAATCTCCCGCACGAGGCGGCGGGCCTCGTCGAGGTCGAGGGCGCCCAGTGCCCCGGTGGGTTCGTGGCCGAGGATGACGTTCTCGGCGACAGTGAACACGGGGATGAGCATGAAGTGCTGGTGGACCATTCCGATTCCCGCGGCCATCGCATCGCCGGGTCCAGAAAACGACACCGGTTGGTCGTCGAGGAGGATCTCCCCCGAGTCGGCCTGGTAGAGGCCATAGAGCAGGTTCATGAGCGTAGATTTCCCCGCGCCGTTCTCACCGAGCAGACCGAGAATTTCACCGGGGTTGACCGTGAGAGAGATGTTGTCATTGGCGACGACAGGTCCAAAGCGCTTGGACATTCCGCGCAGTTCGAGCTTCACGCTCCACCCCTCTCCGGCTTCAATGCCTAGCTCATCTTACGGGAGCTTCCGACATTGCCCCCTCGCCCCACATGACTGTGGCCCCCGGAAAACCGGGGGCCACAGCACGGGGACCTATCGCTTAGGACAGCGGGTCGATGCTTCCATCGATGATGCCCTGCTTGATCTCCGCGAGGCGGTCCTTGGTCTCCTGCGGGATCTCGGAGTCGAACTCGTAGAACGGAGAGATGTCGGTGCCTCCGTTGCCGAGAGTTCCGAGGTAGGTGTCGTTGGTGAACTCGCCACCCGAGGCCAGGTCCTCGATAATGTCGAACGTCGCAACGCTCATGCGCTTCTCAGCCGAGGTCAACACGAGCGGAGCGTACTGCGGCGAGGTGGCGGCGATGTCGAGGTCGACACCCACCATCGCGCCCTCGATACCGGCTTCAGTGATCGCCTCAGAGGTGGCACCGAACTGGTCACCACCGACGGGGAAGATCACGTCAGCGCCGGCCTCAATGTGGCTCGCGGCTATCGACTTCGACGTCGCGGAGTTCGCCTCAAACCCACCAATGAAGTCGCCGGCCGCAGCGGCCGGGTCCCAACCGACGACGGTGATGTCTTCACCGGTGTCAGCGGCCCAGGCCTGGGCGCCGTAGTAGTAGCCGTCCATGAAGTCGGT
>CAJXYC010000061.1 GCA_913063365.1 uncultured Cellulomonadaceae bacterium | reverse complement strand
GGTGGATGTCAGCCGATGAAACACCTTCTCGGATGTGAAGGACTCACCCGCGATGAGTCGATTGCGCTTCTTGACTCCGCGCGCGAATTTGCGCGCATCAGCGACAGAAAAGTTCCCAAGTTGCCCACGCTGCGGGCGGTGACGGTCGTGAATCTTTTCTTCGAAGACTCGACAAGAACTCGCTTGTCCTTTGAAGCGGCGGCCAAGAACCTCTCCGCCGATGTGATGACCTTCCAAGGTCAAGGCTCGAGTCTCTCGAAAGGCGAGAGCCTGAAAGACACGGCACAAACCTTGGAGGCCATGGGCGCAGACGTCATGGTCGTCCGGCACAGCTCCTCTGGAGCGGCTGCTCGCTTGGCAGACGCTGGGTGGTTGCAGGCTTCGATCGTGAATGCGGGAGACGGGACCCACGAACACCCCACCCAGGCACTGCTTGACGCCTACACCCTCCGCGAGAGGCTGTATGGAGACAAGTCTGTGGGCAAAGGTCTTGATGATGTGTCTGTGGTGATTGTGGGAGATATCGCCCATTCCCGCGTGGCTCGGTCTAATGTGCATCTTCTCTCCGCGCTCGGGGCACGGGTGACCCTCGTCGCACCGAAGACCCTGATGCCGGTCGCGGTCGACCAGTGGCCTGTTGATCACACGACTGATCTGGACCATGCGCTCTCGAGCCCGCCCGAGGCCGTGATGATGCTCCGGGTGCAGCAGGAGCGAATGCAGGGAAGCTTCTTTCCAAGCCCGCGGGAATACACCAAGCACTATGCCCTGACGGCAGAGAGGTTTCGCGCCCTGGGGGAGAAGACACTAGTGATGCATCCAGGGCCGATGAATCGGGGGGTAGAAATCGCCTCGGTGGCTGCAGACTCCACTCAGTCGACGATTTTGGAGCAGGTGACCCACGGTGTTTGGGTTCGAATGGCTGTCCTCTATGCCGTGAGCCAGGGGAGAAAAGACGCATGACACTGTTGATTAAGGGCGCCGCTGTCATGGGAGGCGACACCGCAGACCTGGCCATCAAGGACGGGGTCTTTGTTGATCCCACCTCGCTCGATACGAAAAAAGCAGGTGTCGAGGTCATCGACGGCTCTGGCTTGATTGCCCTCCCGGGCCTCGTGGACCTTCACACCCATCTTCGGCAGCCAGGAATGGAACAGGCGGAAACAGTCCTCACCGGCTCCCAGGCGGCCGCTGCGGGTGGATTCACCGCCGTGTTTGCAATGGCGAACACTCAACCGGTGGCTGACCAGGTGGGGGTCACCGATCTCGTTCACCGCCTCGGTGAAGAGGCCAGGTATGTCACGGTTCGACCTATTGGGGCGGTGACAAAAGGCCTTGCCGGCGACGAGCTGGCCAGTATTGCGGGAATGGCGGGCGGAACTGCCCGGGTCCGAGTGTTTTCCGACGACGGTCACTGTGTGGCAGATGCCCAGATGATGCGCCGGGCACTGGAATACGTGAGCACTTTTGGGGGAGTCATCGCCCAGCATGCGCAGGAGCCTCGGCTCACCGACGGCGCCCAGATGAACGAGGGGGCACTGTCCTCCAGGTTGGGGTTGGCGGGCTGGCCAGCGGTGGCCGAAGAGGCCATCATTGCTCGCGACGTCTTGCTCGCCGAGCACACGGGTGGACGGTTACACATCTGCCATGTCTCTACAGCGGGCTCTGTCGACATTGTCCGTCGCGCGAAAGAACGCGGTATCGACGTCACTGCGGAGGCCACGCCCCACCACCTGCTCCTGACAGAAGATCTCACCGCCGACTACAACCCGGTGTTTAAGGTCAATCCACCGCTTCGCAGGGACAGCGATGTGCAGGCGCTGCGTGAGGCAGTGGCCGACGGGACCATCGACATTGTCGCCACTGACCACGCACCGCACCCCACGGAGTCCAAAGATTGCGCCTTTGATGAGGCGGCCTTCGGCATGTTGGGGCTGGAGACGGCTCTGGGCGTGGTGCAAAAAGCCCTCGTCGAGCCTGGGCATCTGGACTGGGCGGGTGTGGCCCGTGTGCTCTCGACCGCTCCGGCCCACATTGGTTCGCTCGATGGCTATGACCAGCCACTGAGCGTGGGTGCCCCGGCGCACCTGGTGCTAGTCGACCCACAGGCAGCCCATCCTGGAATGCGCTACACACGCTCCGACAACAATCCCTACCGCACGGTTGATCTCACGGGCCATGTCATGTGGACGGTCCACTCCGGGCTGGTGACCGTTCGAGACGGCGAATTGGTGTCTGCAGAGAAGCTGGGGTCAGGTCAGGCATGACGAGAGAAGTTGCCCTGTGGATCATGATTGCGGCTCTCGTGCTGTTTCTTTTCCTCGCGTGGCGCGGGTGGAACAACCGGGTCGGCCGGTACCGTCACCTCCCTGAGCTCGCCTTGGCCAGCGACAGAGGTGGGCGTCCGTCGCAGACGTTCTCTCTTCTGTATGTCGCCACCACCGAAGCCGAGAAACCGATGGAGCGGGTGGCGAAAAAGCCACTCGCCTACCGGGCACAAATGCACTTAGGCGTCGGATCTGACGGGCTTTTCCTCTCGATCCCCGGCGAAGACGAGGTCGTGCTTCCACCCGGCGCACTTCGAGGGGTGGGTCGAGCAACCTGGACTATTGACCGGGTGGTCGACAGCGACGGGCTGGTGTTTGTCCGCTGGCTCTGGGGCGACACCGCCGTCGATAGCTATTTCCGCTCCGTCGACTATCCCGCTGACGACATCGTGAAGGCCGTGGAAAACCTGATTCCTCCAACGAAAGAGAGTGCATGACGCAAATACCCGCTGTTCTCGTTCTAGAAGACGGCACCCGATATCCCGGCACGGCGTTTGGCGCCACCGGCGTCAGTATTGGCGAGCTCGTGTTCAACACGGGGATGACCGGTTATCAAGAAACGCTGACCGACCCGAGCTACGCCGGACAGATCGTTGTGATGACCGCCCCCCATATCGGCAACACCGGGATGAATCGTGAGGACGAAGAGTCCAGGCAAATCTGGGTCGCGGGTTTTGTGGTCAGGGATATCGCGCGTCGCCCTTCTAATTACCGCAGTGAAAAACCGCTCGATGAGGCACTTGCTGAGCAGGGAATTGTGGGGATTTCAGGGGTGGACACCCGAGCAATCACCCTTCGACTCCGTGAGGCGGGGGTCATGCGGGCGGGAGTTTTCTCAGGAGATGCCTCCGAGCTTGATGCGAAGGAGCAGGTGGCGCGGGTGACCGCGGAGCCGGAGATGACCGGCAGAAACCTCTCGGCCGAGGTGTCGGTGGGGTCACCACGGGTGGTGAGCCCGGTGGGCCCGCGTCTCGGAGCACTAGCGGTGATGGATCTTGGAATCAAAGAATCAACTGTTCACCATCTCGCGGCCAGGGGCTTCGAAGTTCACGTGCTTCCAGAAACCTCCACGTGGGCGGATATTCAGGCAATCAATCCCGTCGCGGTCTTCTACTCCAACGGCCCCGGAGACCCTTCGGCGAGCGATCGACACGTCGCCATTCTCCGAGAGGCACTGGAGCGAAAGGTGCCGTTTTTCGGCATTTGTTTCGGCAATCAGCTACTGGGGCGCGCTCTCGGTTTCGATACTTACAAGCTGAAATACGGCCATCGGGGAATAAACCAGCCTGTTTTGGACCGTCTGCGGGGCAAAGTAGAAATCACGGCGCAAAACCACGGTTTTGCCGTGGACGCCCCCAGAGACGAGGTGGTGGAGTCTCCCGCCGGCTTTGGCCGTGTGCAGGTGAGCCACGTGAGTTTGAACGACAACGTGGTGGAAGGGTTACGCGCCCTCGACGCGCCAGCGTTTTCTGTCCAGTACCACCCGGAGGCCGCTGCCGGCCCCCATGATTCGACCCACCTGTTCGATGAGTTCCAGGAGATGGTCAAGACCTACCTGGAACGTCCGGCCGAGGAGGGTGTGTAATGCCAAAGCGCGACGACATCAACACCGTCCTGGTGATCGGCTCAGGACCGATCGTGATCGGCCAGGCTGCGGAGTTTGACTATTCCGGAACCCAAGCCTGCCGGGTTCTTCGAGAGGACGGCGTCCGTGTCGTCTTGGTGAACTCCAATCCCGCGACCATCATGACCGACCCGGGTTTTGCGGATGCGACCTATATCGAGCCCATTACCCCGCAGGTCATTGAGCAAATCATCATTAAGGAACAGCCCGACGCCATCCTCCCAACCCTCGGCGGCCAGACGGCGCTGAACGCCGCAATGGCCCTTCACAACGAAGGCATTCTGGAGCGCCACGGCGTGGAGCTCATCGGTGCGTCGTTCGAAGCCATCCAGCGAGGCGAAGACCGCCAAGCCTTCAAAGACATCGTGTTGGAGGCGGGGGCCGATGTCGCCAAGAGCACTATTGCCACCGATGTGGAGCAGGCAAAAGATTTTGCCGACGAGATGGGTTATCCCGTGGTCATTCGCCCGTCGTTCACCATGGGTGGTTTGGGTTCAGGCTTTGCCCACACCGAAGACGAATTGGTGCGGATGGTCACCGACGGTCTCCATCAGTCGCCAACCCACGAAGTCCTGCTGGAAGAGTCGATTCTCGGCTGGAAAGAATATGAGCTGGAGCTCATGCGTGACCACGCCGATAACTGTGTGGTCGTCTGCTCGATCGAGAACGTGGACCCTGTCGGGGTGCACACGGGGGATTCCATCACCGTGGCTCCCGCTTTAACCCTCACCGACCGCGAGTATCAGAGGCTCCGTGATATCGGTATCGACATCATTCGCCGCGTCGGGGTGGATACCGGTGGCTGCAATATCCAATTCGCGGTCGACCCGGCAACGGGTCGGGTCATTGTGATTGAAATGAATCCGCGCGTCTCCCGGTCCAGTGCGTTGGCCTCCAAAGCAACAGGATTTCCCATTGCCAAAATCGCCGCGAAACTGGCGCTTGGCTACCGGTTGGATGAGATTCCAAACGACATCACCAAAGAAACCCCGGCGTCGTTTGAGCCCACGCTTGACTACATCGTCGTGAAAGTGCCGCGTTTTGCTTTCGAAAAGTTCCCTCGCGCGGATCGAACCCTGACCACCACGATGAAGTCTGTCGGTGAAGCAATGGCGCTAGGGCGGAACTTCAGTCAGGCGCTCAATAAAGCGCTTCGCTCATTGGAGCAGCGGGGTAGTTCATTCCACTGGCAAGAGAACACTGACAGCGCAGCCGAGCTTCTTGAAAAAGCCAAGATTCCCACCGATGGTCGAATCGTCACCGTCCAGCAAGCGTTGCGACAGGGAGCCACTGTCGAGGACGTGTATGCCGCGACCGGAATTGACCCGTGGTTTGTCGACCAGATTGCGCTGATTAACGAGGTGGCGCAGTCGGTGGCAGAGGCTCCCGAGCTCACCGAGGACGTGCTTCGGTATGCGAAAGAACACGGTCTCTCCGATGCGCAAGTGGCTCAGATACGCGGGCTCACTGAAGCTGAGGTGCGAAAGACTCGGCACCAGCTCGGTGTGCGACCGGTGTTCAAGACGGTCGACACCTGCGCCGGTGAGTTCCCGGCATATACCCCCTATCACTACTCCAGCTACGACCAAGAGTCAGAGGTTCAGGCCACTACTCGGGACAAAATCGTGATTCTTGGCTCCGGGCCAAACCGGATTGGTCAGGGCATTGAATTTGACTACTCCTGCGTCCATGCTGCGTTCTCCCTGGCGGAGACTGGGATCGAGACGATCATGGTCAACTGCAACCCTGAGACAGTCTCCACGGACTACGACACGTCAGACAGGCTCTACTTTGAACCGCTCACACTGGAAGATGTCCTCGAAGTCATCCATCAGGAGAGTCAGTCCGGCACGCTAAAAGGGGTCTTTGTCCAGCTGGGGGGCCAGACGCCGCTTGGCCTGGCCAAGGGTCTTGAAGAGGCGGGTGTCCCGATCCTCGGAACATCGCCCGAGGCGATTGACCGGGCAGAGGAACGCGGACAGTTCTCACGGATTCTGCACGAAGCGGGCCTGCAGGCACCGCTGAACGGGACCGCGACCTCCTTGGAGTCCGCGCAGGAGGTGGCCTCCACCATCGGTTTCCCGGTGTTGGTGCGCCCCAGCTTTGTGCTGGGTGGTCGAGCGATGGAAATCATCTACGACCAGGACAGTCTGGACGATTACTTCCAGCGGATTGACGAGTTTGCGATTGTCAGCGAATCGGCACCTCTCCTTGTCGATCGATTCCTCGACGACGCCATCGAAATCGATGTCGATGCCCTGTATGACGGAAAGCGTCTCTACATCGGTGGGGTGATGGAGCACATCGAGGAGGCGGGAATCCACTCGGGAGACTCCGCGTGCACGCTCCCACCGGTGACGCTCGGTGCCGAAATCGTCAACCAGGTGCGCGAGGCAACCGGAAAACTCGCCGAGGGAATCGGTGTTCGCGGCCTGCTGAACGTCCAGTTCGCGGTCGCGGCAGGGGTTCTCTACGTCTTGGAGGCAAACCCGCGGGCCAGTCGAACCGTGCCTTTTGTCTCCAAGGCTCTAGGAATTCCCCTCGCTCGCGCGGCTGCCCGCTTAATGGCCGGGGAGTCAATTGAGCAACTGATTGCCGCTGGGGTCCTTCCCGCTACCGATGGCAGCCAAGTGCCGGCGTGGCACCCGGTTTCGGTGAAAGAAGCGGTCTTACCGTTCAAGCGTTTCCGCACGCCAGAGGGTGACATTGTTGATTCGATTCTGGGGCCCGAAATGCGCTCAACCGGCGAGGTAATGGGCATCGACCGGACCTTCCCACTGGCGTTTGCGAAAAGCCAAGACGCTGCCTACGGCGGTCTGCCCACCTCCGGAACCGTGTTCGTCTCGGTCGCTGACAGGGATAAGCGAGGCGCCATTTTGCCGGTGGCCAGACTCCGACAACTGGGCTACGACATCTGGGCGACGTCGGGTACGGCTGAGGCGCTCTCGCGCTACGGCATTGAGGCACGCGTCGTGGCAAAGCACACAGAGGTTGCAGAAACGGATGAACCGAGCATTGTGGACCTAATCGCCGACGGACAGGTCGACATTGTCATCAACACCCCACGAGGACGAAGCGCGCGTGCGGACGGGTACGAAATCCGAACCGCCACGGTCGCAGCCGATAAAGCACTGTTTACAACAGTGGGTCAACTGGGAGCGGCCGTGGTCTCGCTCGAAGAGCGTCCTGATGTCCCCG
>CAJXYC010000060.1 GCA_913063365.1 uncultured Cellulomonadaceae bacterium | reverse complement strand
GCCGGGAAAACAACAAACTGGCCCTCACCCACTACCAGCAGACCAAGAACCTGCTGGTGTCCTACAGCGAACAGCCGCTGGGCTTCTTCTAAGCCGGACACCCCACAAGGTACACTCGGGGCAGGTGACGACACCCTGCCCCGAGTGGGACCCTCTCACCGACTAAGACCTAATCCCCGACCCTCAACGAGGAGGTTCCGATGATTGAGGCCAAGCCCACGATTGAGGGCGAAACCGTCTCCCGCGTTGCCCTGAGCGACGAAGCCGTGACTCTGCTGCGCCAACTCTGGGACATGCACGGACCACTGATGTTCCACCAGTCCGGTGGCTGCTGTGACGGCAGCGCGCCGATGTGTTTCGCCGAAGGCGACTACATGACCGGTGCAGGGGACGTAAAACTGGGAGAGTTCGACATTTCTGAAGCCCAAGACGGCTCCCAGCCCATCTCATTTTGGATGTCGACCGAACAGTTCCAATACTGGTCCCACACCCACCTCACCGTGGATGCCGTCCCCGGCCGGGGAGCAGGGTTCTCGCTCGAAGGACCCGAAGGCAAGCGCTTCATCATCCACTCACGGCTGATGGAAACTGCTGAACCCTTCGTCGCCTAGGCTCGCCGACCCAGCCGAGCACCTGAATTGGGCGTGGCGTGAGCCAGCGGGCAACCTATCGCCAACCGTTTCTCGGGCCAGCTAGTCGAGAAGGCCGTAGCGCATCGCGACCGGTCCGATATCCGATCGGCTTTCCACGTCGAGTTTGTCAGTCAGTGTCGCAACGGTCCGCTTTACGGTTGACACCCCAATACTCAACTCCGCGGCGATTTCTTTGTTGCTCTTTCCCCGGGTAATCCGGACCATGACATCACGCTCTCGGTCCGTGAGCGGGTGGTCTAGGCGGTAGAGCTGGTCTGAGCGTTTCCGCTCTTCACGGGCAAAACCTCTACTTCCCAGTGCGACAGTCAGCATGTCGCGAAAGATCTCAAACCCTACGTGAAACGTGAGCACTTGATCGGGCGGTGTGTCGAACAGGAGAGTCATACCTCCCACAGGAACGCCTGAGCCGTCCATCGCGGGGATTATGACGACCGTTTGAGCCCAGGGTTCGGGATTGAGGTCGAGACCGCGAGCTGCCACCATTTCGTCCATCTTTGCCACGGGCAGCTTGACGGTTTTCTTGCCGGCCAGAACTCCCATTGGGGGAAGTTGCTCCCAGATACTGCGTGCTTCCCGGAAAGCACTGGGGCGCGTCAGGCCGTAGGTTCCGAGCTCCACCATCTCCGCACGATCATTGACCACAGCAATCGCCCCACCGCGAGGCCTCGGCGAGATCACCCCGTTGTGGCAGATGTGTCGAAGAAACTGCTCAGGGCTCGGACTGTGACTGAGGAAGCGAATTAGGCTCGCGAGCTCGCCTGAGGACTCGTCGATTTGCTCGCGCATCGCATCCCTTCCATTTTTTACGATACGCGTGGGAGATAGGAAAACAATGGGCTTGGCACAGGAAGAGGCCTTATGTCTGGAGTATGGGCCTGATGTGGCCCCCAAAAGGCCCCTGAATGATCATTCTGCGTATCGAACGAAGAAGTACATCACGGCGTCACTGTAGGTCGTATTGCCCCAGTAGAGGTTCGGATAGGTGGAGTCGCCTGAGTTGTAGTTCTGCAGACCGAAACGGTCGTCCGAGAACTCATGCAGACCAGGTCCGGGTGTGTCACCGTTGACTCGGACGCCCTCAGCAAACCCCCAAATACCGTCGTCGGCCGAGAACCTGCTAGTAGAGTAAAAACCGTTCGTGCCGGGGCTTTGCGCGTCACTGAAGTACCACGAACCGGGGCTGTGTTCGACAACTGTGCCATTCTTGTCGATGGTCGCCCCCGCCACATCGCGCTCACGAATCGGGTAGAAGAAATCCCTCAGGTTCGTGGTGGATCCATAATCCTCCATCACCATCACACCGGCGCCGATGAACTGGTTCGAGGAGTCGAAGGCTGCAAAACCCATGTAGGGGTGCCCGTTATGGCTAGCTTCCCCAAATCCCTGACTTGTTTCCAGATAGTAACTCGACCCGCTTCGGTAGAAGGGTAGGCGAGAAAACACTCCCTCCCTTCCATCGTTGTTGCTGTAGGTACTCCCCATCTGCTCGGCGAGGCTTCCGGGCTTTGGTGTTGCAAAAACGACAAGGTCGTTGTCCCCGAGCACATTCATGATCCCGTCCTGATTCGCCGTGAACTCGTTGCTCGTAAACTCGTCCTCAAGGGTCTCTAGAAGGGTCTTCGTGCCGTTTGTTTCGGTAGTGATTTGGGCGGTAGAGGTTCCTGCACCCACCCCATCAATGCTCGCCTGCACTGAGTAGGTGTATGCGGTACCTGCAGTTGTATTCGGGTCAATGCAAACCATCTGGTTCGAGAGTCCCGAGTCAACAATCCCATCTGAGAATGTCGTCCCATCACAGGTCAGCGAGACTTCAGAGCTGTCTCGGAGCACCGCATATTGGGTCACGACCTTGTCCGTATCGTTCGCAGCGATTGGCTGATCCCATTCAAGGGTGACCTGGGTGGTGTCGTTTGTGTCAGGTGGGGAACTGAGGAGCTGCAGGTTACCCGGACTCGTTAATTCATCTGCGCCGATGGCGACCTCCACCTCATTGGAGTATTCGATGTTGGGTTCGATCACATTTGCTCCGTTGGTCACGGTGACTCGGCACGAATGGGAATCAATTGAAAGGTTGCGATTTCCTACGGTCTCTGGCCCCTCATCGAGACTGACGGGGATTCCTTCGAGGAATGTCTGGGAAGTGCCCGCCACGAACACTGTGTCTCCGCTGGACGCGTCGAAGGTATCCCCAGGTGTGCATTCAAGATTGATATCGCCCGCCCCCGCGCTATCGCCGAGCTGCAAAGTTCGCGTTCCCGCCGTGAAATCGGAGGCCTCGATGGTGATGTCCGATTGCGAATTGGCGGTGTACTCCCCCATAGGTTTGTCGTCCACCACCGAGGCTCCCCCCTTGACGACCGGCCCATAGTCGACGGTGTCTCGCTCGGTGGAGACAGACCCGAAGTAGTTCACCAACTGGTCTTCAAGATTGGCACTACCCTGCTGGCCCACCGCTGCCTGCTGGCCATCCCCCAGATCATCTCTCAAGAACGTGTCCTGCGCCGCCACCCGCACATTCCAGTCGTTGGAGTGGCGCATCGCGTGAGAGATTCGAAAACTGAAGTTCACCGTCATGGTCAGGTCGGACCCAGGGTCGCCAGCTGAAGCAGTCGACCCTGAGGGAGTCTGGTTTCCATTCCCGGCATCGTACGCATTGGAGTCCTCGTCGAACACTTCGTAATCGTTTCCTGTGTCATCGGTTGTGCCGTCGGTAATTGTGAATTGCTCATCCCACTGGGTGTAATTCGGGCTGGCCACACGCTCCCCGTTTTCGTCCAAATCGGAGGCGGGAATATCCCAGCTCCACTCCATGATGAACACTGTCTGAGGGTCCGGAGTGTTCGTCTGGTCGTAGGGGTTCGTCCCGTCGTGGGTGTCGCAATCTTCTGCACTCACCAGCCAGACACACAACTGGACCTTTTCAAGTCCCACCAGGGTGGCCGGAGACTCGATATCCGCGGACACAGTGTAAATCTCGGTCGAGCGGGGGTAAGCCGGAGTCATCCCGAGGAAGGTTCCACCTTGATCAGAGGTGATGCTCACATTGCTCACAGTGGGTGGCTCCGGTGGCGGCGTGAAGGTATCCGCTGCGGCTGGCGGAGCATCACTCGACTGAAGCCCAATACCTAAGGATGCGGCAATGACGGAGGCAACCACCATTGTCAGTGGTTGCCGTCTCCGAGGGTGTCGCCTAAACACGCTGGCCCACCTTGTCCGGCTCTTCATCCTCTTCGTCTCGACGGCGGCGGAGAATGATGAACCACCAGCGTCGGGGCATTCCCAAGGCGATCAGCAATATGGCCGCAATTCCAAGGGCAAAGTACTCCCAATTGGATTGGATAATCCCCGGGACGGAGAAAGAGGGCCGATCAACCGCCTCGATCGTGAAATCCTCGTTGACAAGCGTGAACACAAATTCCCAAGTGCCTCCCGAGAATCCCTCGAGTGGACGGTAGGACGCTCGCTGTCGGGTTTGACCCGGGGGGAGCTCTGCCAACTCCGCGAGCACCACAGATTCGACAAGTTCGCCGGAGCGAAGGACATCCACCCCGAAGGTGATGGGACCCTCAATCCGACGGAGGCTGTTAGTGACTCCAAACAGCAGCTCCGCGGTGACGATGTCGCCCTCAGCGTCGACACTCGGCTGCGCGTCGACAAAGTCAATGCTCACTGTCGGAATTTCCATGGTGACAGTGCGGTCCTCATCGGGACCCACCTCGAAATCCAGCTGTTGACGCTGAAGACCCGGAACGTCAAAGGTCGCACGATACTCTCCGGGCACGATGTCCCGGCTAAGGCTGGTGCCCTCAGTGGAGTCGATCAATAGTGGATTGGGTTGGTTCGTGAGGTAAAACAGACTGATCTGGCCGAGCGCCGGAGCTCCCGTCACATCGCTCACGGGTTCAATCGTCACACTGGCCGATGCCCCCACCACCTCCACGACAAAATTGCCCGAGATTGCGGGCGCATACAGGCTCCCCGAGACCCCCTCCTCGCGCTCAACATTTACTTGGGAGAGGGTGACGATGGCGTTGTAGTTCCCGGGAGGAACCGCCTCAGAAACGTTGATCGCAAAAGGGAAATCCCCCATCTGACCAGGGCCCAGCTCGAGGAACTCCTCTTCGAGAAGCGGTTCCACCTCAATACCTGCTGGAAGGGTGCCCGTAAAACCGACGTCGGCGGGCTCATCGCCGAGGTTCTGCACATACATCCCGGTTTCGATTCGCCCCTGCTCTCCCGAGACAAAGGGAAAAACCGATCCGGTGAGAAACTTCGTTCCGCCGCCCAGGCCCACCTCAGCACGGGCGTCAGGGGCAGCAACCGACTGAGACATGACGGTCAACCCCAAAGTGGCCACCAAGAACAACACCAACGTGCGACCCTGCCGGCCGGTCAATTGGGCTACCAACACTGAGTTCACCTACCTGCAATGAGCCGAGGATGAGTAATGGAGGGTTCCATCTGGAAAGGCTTCACACCCTCGCCACGGTCAGATGTGATCAAGGAGCGGTGAGCGAATCACCGAAGTCTTCAAATGGGTCTCCGGCACTGCCACCGTCTGCATCGTAGATACCAACGGTCACTTCGTTGGAGTAATCCTGGTTTCCGTATTTCGCACCACCGCCATAGGTCAGACGACAGTCGTGGTCGTCCGCCTCGGTCGCATCCTCTGGATCGTTGCCTTCGATACTGTTACTAGCGCTAACACTGGTGAGCAAATCTTTAGCGCTTGTGTCGACAAACATCGCGCCATCAGCGAGATTATCCAAACTCGTCGCGAGATCAGTGCCGTGGGTCACTGTCGCGGGAATACAGCGCAAGTCCACCACCGCGACACCAGACTCCTGCTGGACATTGCCGCTGTTGTTTGCAGTCTCCCCCAGATACAGAGTGTCATCTCCGGAGTTGTAGTCGAAATTAGTTCCCACCAGCGTGATGTTCGAAGCATCGTTCGCGAGGTAGGTCCCGGTTGTGATGTCTTCCACAGTCTTCGAGGCATCAACAGTTAGCGGGCCGTAGTCCACCCCGACATCACGGTCATTGGTGCCCGCTGCGTCCGTTCTCGTCGAGGTAATTCCCCCGAAGTAGTTCACTGTCAATGGTCCAGAGATAGCCTGAGTCCACTGTTTGCTTGCCTCGTCACCAGCGCCCGTGTAGGGAGGCTGAGTGACTGCCACTGCGCGCAAGTACCATTTCGTGGAATTTGTGGCCGCGTGGGACAAATCAAAACGGAAAGTCACCGTTCTCGTCTTGTCCGCTGGGACGGCATCATCATCAACCACGGAGTCGTCAGCTATTCCATCGGCCTCATTCTCGAGACCATGCTCGTGGGACCCCGCATCTTCGAGGGCAAACTCGTATGTCTCGAAACCGTCAGTGACGTCTGAGTCGTCATCGGTGCCTATATACGTGGCGGCGAAAGTAATGCTCGGATTCAAATCGTCTGTGGAGATACCGGTGGTGGGAGCCGTCTCGGCGTAACCGCATCGGTCGTCAAGCCCAGATTGGTTGCCGATTGTGAGGTCAGTATTAATCAGATCGTTGTTGGTGTCTTCTACCAAACACAAAGAGACGATCTGAATTGAGTTGAGAGCACCGTTAGATTCGACCTCCACATCAACCTCATAGACTGCCCGGTCGAGTGCCGTCGAGTCCCCATTCTCGTCGTCGACCATCTTCCCCGGAGTGAGCGCGGTTACCGTGGTGCGGGTGTAGCTTTCGTTGCCCCAGTCGACTGCGCCTTCATCGTCTGTGATGTCGACCTCTTTGATATCGCCAAAGGTGACCACTGGCGGATCCTGCACGGGTTCTAGCGTGTCTGCCACGGCGATCTGTGCATGGAGACCAACTCCAAACAACACAGATGACGCCAGAACTGCGATGCCCCGATTGACCGAAGACTTCTTCACCATTGCTCTCTCCCCTCCACCAGGTGAGCGGTAAGCTCTATTCCAGGCGACGCGTTCAGGCGATCAGGGGAATCTGGCCAAGATCGGACCCAAAGTGAACCTATTTCAGTCGATTAGTCCGAAAGGTCCCGAG
The DNA here is from genome assembly GCA_913063365.1 of uncultured Cellulomonadaceae bacterium. GTDB lineage: Bacteria > Actinomycetota > Actinomycetes > Actinomycetales > Microbacteriaceae > Pontimonas. The sequence goes on along the minus strand of CAJXYC010000060.1, from coordinate 496 downwards.
GCTCTTGCACACCCCAAAGGGTGTTAGGCAGAAGAAAGCAACCACAGGTTTCAAAAACGGCACCGTGCACTGCGCTTATGTCAACGAACTACGCAGCACCCACGAACGCCTCAATTGGCGGACACGCACACACGAGGTTCCTATCCCCAAACGCCTGGTCCACCCGTCCCACTGGCGGCCAATATTTGCCGGCCACTCGAGGATCAGCTCCGTGCTGAGAACTATCCACCCCACCCACGGCCGGGTAGGCCGCGAGCGTGCGGGAGTAGGGGTGGGACCAGGTGTCACTGATGGCCTCTGCTGCAGTGTGCGGGGCATTTGTCAGCGGATTGTCCTCTGCCGGCCACACACCATCTTTGACCGCACGCGATTCTTCGCGAATACGAATCATCGCGTCGATGAAGCGCTCTAGCTCACCAAGGTCTTCGCTCTCGGTGGGCTCGACCATGAGCGTTCCCGCGACCGGAAACGACATAGTCGGTGCGTGAAAGCCATA
>CAJXYC010000059.1 GCA_913063365.1 uncultured Cellulomonadaceae bacterium | reverse complement strand
GATGATCCACCAGGGCCCGTCGTCGGTCCGGGCGAGTGCAACGGCCGTGGCGGGAAGAATGCCGAGGTAGGCGAGGACCAGCATGCCCTGTGGCATATCGGTGCGAAGTGCTTCCCGGTAGGAGGGCAGCACCGCTGCGACTAGACGAAAGACCAGCGCGGTCACCAGCGCCGCGCCAAAGCCCAACATCAGTCCCCGGGCGCCGTCTAGATACGCACCGGCACTGACGGCGAGAGCGAGGATGCTGAGGCCAAGTCTGGAGAGTTTGGCGCCTTTGGCGCGGAGTGCCCCCACCAACTCCCACACGGCTAACACCTGCAACACGGCAATCACCGCGGAGAAAATCAGCGGGTGGATCAGGACCGAGGCGAGGAGTAGCCCGCCCAGTCCAAGCCCCACCAGGATCGCAGCCCAGAGCGGCCTGCCCGCTGCTTTATCGATCCGTTCGTTGGCTTCTCTGACCTGGGCTTCTACCGACTCCCAGACGGCTTCAACCGGCCCGCGGTCGTCCTCGGGCTGATTGGTGGGGCCCTCAGCAGTCACTGCGAATCAGACTTCGAGAAGTTCGTCTTCTTTTCGCTTCAACGCCTCATCGATGGTGTCAATATGCGCTTTGGTCACCGAGTCGAGTTCTTTTTCGGCGCGGAAGACTTCGTCTTCTCCGACATCCGATTTCAGCGACTCCAAGTCATCCTTGGCTTTTCTGCGGATACTCCGCACCGAAACCCGACCGTCTTCGGCCTTCTGGTGGGCCATCTTCACGTATTCCTTGCGGCGCTCTTCATTCAGCTCCGGCATCGTGACTCGGATGACTTCGCCGTCGCTCTGCGGGCTTGCCCCCAGGTTTGGGGCCTGGACAATCGCTTTTTCAATGTCTTTCATCGCTGATTTGTCATAGGGGGTAATCAGCATGGTGCGGGCTTCTTGGACCTGCAGGCTCGCCAGCTGCGCGAGCGGGGTTTGGGTGCCGTAGTACTCGACCAAAATCTTTTGGAATAGCGCCGGATTCGCCCGTCCCGTCCTTACCGTTTGGAAGTCGTTGTGCACGACCTCGACGGCTTTATCCATCTTGTCGCGGGCGTCAGCCAGAACATCGTCAATCATCGCAAGCCTCCTCCAGGCACCACCGTCAGTGTATCCGGGGCAGTTAGGACACGAGTGTGCCGATACGGTCACCAAGCAGGGCTTTGGTGACGTTGCCCTCCGGTTCCATTCCGAAGACCACCATCGGCATCTTGTTGTCCATGCAGAGGCTAAAGGCCGTGGAATCGACAACCCGAAGGCCTTTCACCAGCGCGTCTTGGTAACTCAAGGTGTCGAACTTCTCTGCCTTCGGATCTGCTTTTGGATCAGCCGAGTAGACACCGTCGACACCGCTCTTTGCGACCAACACCTCATCGGCGCGGATTTCTAGTGCGCGCTGGGCGGCCACGGTGTCAGTCGAGAAATAGGGCAAGCCTGCTCCTGCACCAAACACCACGACCCGTCCTTTTTCCAAATGCCGGACGGCCCGGAGGGGGATGTAGGGCTCTGCGACCTGGGTCATCGAAATCGCTGACTGCACCCGGACCTGGGCACCCGCCTGCTCCAGGAAATCCTGGAGTGCGAGCGCATTCATGACCGTGCCGAGCATTCCCATGTAGTCGGCGCGGCGCCTGTCCATTCCGCGTTGGCTGAGCTCAGCTCCGCGGAAGAAGTTTCCGCCACCGACCACCACGGCAATTTCGACGTCTTTGGCCGCTTTCGCGATTTCCTTGGCGATTTGGGCGACCACATCGGGGTTGACCCCTAATTGGCCGCCACCAAACGATTCACCGGAAAGTTTGAGGAGGACTCGACGCGTATCGGCCATCGACTCTCCTTCGACTTGTCGTGGCTAGCAGGCTAGCGCGTGGGCAGTGGTTGTCGCTACGCGCCCACGCGGAAGCGTGCAAAACCGTTGACACTCAAGCCTGCCTGGTCCAGCACCTGCTGGATGGAGAGCTTGTTGTCGCGGGCGTAATCCTGCTCGAGAAGCGCGACCTGCTTGAAGAAGGCACCGAGGCGTCCTTCGACAATCTTCGGAAGCGCCGCATCCGGCTTTCCTTCGTTCCGGCTGATCTCTTCCACCAGTGCACGCTCGCGCTCGACGGCGTCTTCTGGCACGTCGTCGCGGGAGAGGTACTGCGGGTCGGCAAACGAGATGTGCTGGGCGATGCTGCGCGCCGTCTCCTCGTCCGAACCGGTGTAGCCGAGAACCACACCGACCTGCGGGGGCAGGTCTTTGTTGGTCTTGTGCAGGTAGATCGAGAACTGCGGGGCTTCGACGTGGGCCACACGGCGCAATTCCACTTTCTCACCGATAATCGCTGCCTCGTCTTCGATGACCTGAGCCACCGTCTGGTCGCCAAGCGGCGCTGCCAGAGCAGCCTCAGCGTCACCTGCCTGGGCGGCGGCAACGGCTTCCAGGATGCGGTCTGCGAGGGCGATGAACTTCTCGTTCTTGGCAACGAAGTCGGTTTCGCAGGCGAGCTCGATCAGGAAGGCGTGGCCTCCCGATTCGGTCGCTGCCACGAGGCCTTCGCTGGTGGAGCGGTCGGCACGCTTAGCGTTACCTTTCGCACCCTTCAAACGAAGAATCTCGATGGCCTTGTCCATGTCGCCACCTGCTTCGGTCAACGCGTTTTTCGTGTCGACCATGCCGGTGCCGAGCATTTCGCGCAGCTTCTTGACGTCCTCTAATGACACATTTGCCATTGCGGTCCCCTACTTCTTGTCCGAGCTCGCGGCTTTCTTGGCCGGAGCTTTGGTCGTGGTCTTCTTTGCCGCTGTCTTCGCAGCGGGCTTCTTCTCCGCCGCAGCGGTTGATTTGGCAGCAGGCTTCTTGGCGGCTGGTTTCTTCTCCGCCGAAGCCTTCGTGGTCTTCGCCGCCGTCTTGGCAGCAGGCTTCTTCTCCGCCGTCTTTGTGGTCTTCGCAGCGGGCTTCTTTTCAGCAGCCTTTGTTGTCTTGGCAGCGGGCTTGTCTGCAGCGACCTTCTTGGCAGGAGCTTTCTTCGCAGCAGCCTTCTTCGGAGCCTCCTCAGCAGCAGGGGCTTCTGCCGCCTCAGCCGGAGTGCTTTCGCTTCCGGCTTCCAAGAGCTCGCGCTCCCATTCAGCAAGCGGCTCCACAGCCGAGACGTTGCCTTCAGCCTCTGGCTTCTGGTGACGCTCAATCAGGCCCTCGGCGACCGCGTCAGCAATCACCTTGGTGAGCAGCGCGACCGAACGGATGGCGTCGTCGTTACCCGGGATGGGGTAGGCGAAGTCGTCTGGGTCGGCGTTGGTGTCGAGGATTCCCACCACGGGAATACCGAGCTTGCGCGCTTCGTCAATGGCCAGGTGCTCCCGGATGGGGTCCACCACCCACACCGCACTCGGGGTCTTCTGGAGGTTTCTGATACCGCCAAGTGACTTGTGCAGTTTGTCGAGCTCGCGCTTTTTCATCAGGAGCTCTTTCTTGGTAAACCCCTGAGTGGTGTCGTCGTAGTTGACCTCTTCGAGTTCTTTCATACGACCAAGGCGCTTGGACACGGTTTGGAAGTTGGTCAGCAGACCACCCAGCCAGCGCTCGTTGACATAGGGCTGGCCGACGCGCTGTGCCTGTTCGGCGATGGATTCTTGTGCCTGCTTTTTCGTGCCGACAAACAGAATCGTGCCGCCGTGGGCGACAGTGTCTTTGACGAAGTCGTAGGCCTTGTCGATGTAGGCAAGCGACTGCTGCAGGTCAATGACGTGGATACCGCTTCTCTCCGTGAGGATGAAGCGCTTGACTTTCGGATTCCACCGTCTGGTCTGGTGGCCGAAGTGGACGCCGCTATCGAGTAGCTGGCGGATAGTAATGACGGCCATGGCCGTGCTCCTTTGTTCTCGGTTTACGCGACTCCCGGCGGGAGTCACCCTGGTGCCGGAGTGTGACCTTCCCCGATGTCTCGGGACCGAGGGCCGCAGCTACTAATCGACACGCGAAGTCAGCCGACGAATCGACTGCTTCCCACAGCATAGCGGCATCGGCCAGCCGCTGCCTGGGCGGGTGTCCACAGCTGAAGAGCAGCTGCGCCGAATGCTCTGAACCAGTCCCCGTGGCTCCCGTGTCAGCGGTTCCCTACACACTGCCGGCATGTGGATCTTTCTGTCGTTAGTTGCCAGCTTCCTGCAACCCCCAGCACCTACGTGGATCTGGCCGGTTGATGCCACACCAGCTGTTGTCCGCGACTTCGAGGCGCCCGCTTCCGAATGGGGCCCAGGCCATCGCGGTCTCGACCTCGCCGCGAGGCCAGGGACGAGCGTGCGTGCTCCCGTGAGCGGTTCAGTGAGCTTTTCTGGACGGGTCGTCGACCGCGTGGTGATCACCATCACCACGGCAGAGGGCCACAAAGTCACCTTGGAGCCGGTGGAGCTCGATCGGGAGCCCCCGAAGACAGTCCGTGCGGGAGAGCGGATCGGCCTGGTCGCCCGCGGACACTGCTCCGGAGGGTGTCTGCATATCGGGCTTCGGGTGGGTGATCAGTACCGCTCCCCCGCCAGAGAGCTTGGAATTGAGCGCCGAGCGGTGCTGGTCGAGTGAGAACTATGCCCGAGGGTGGGCTTGGTCGTAGGCACCGCGTAAGCGCTCGATTGAGACATGGGTGTAGAGCTCTGTTGTGGCGAGTGATTCATGGCCGAGAAGCTCCTGCACACTGCGCAAATCGGCTCCGTGGTCAAGCAAGTGAGTCGCGGCGGAATGGCGCAGAGTGTGCGGGCCGCGGGGGCCGGATCCCGGATAGGGCTCCAGAACTCTCGCGATTAGTTGGTAGACCGAGCGTGGGTTCACCGGTCGGCCCCGTGATGAGAGAAACACTGTGTCTCCCGAATCGTCGCCGGCCAACTCCGGTCGCGCCTTGGACAGGTAACGCTCCAGCGCCTGCAGCGCTGGCCCTCCCATCGGGACAGTGCGCTCCTTGTCGCCTTTCCCCCGCACCCGGAGAGTGCGCTCGGCCGTGTCGACAGCACTCTGCTGGAGCCCGCAGAGCTCCCCCACTCGAAGTGCGGAGGAATACAGAAGCTCCACAATGGCAGCATCCCTCACCGCAATCGGATCTCCGGTGTCCGCCGCCGCAGCAAGTCCTTGAAAAATGTCGCTCAGCTGCGCCTCTGTCAGCACCCGAGGAAGCCTCGCGGGAGCTTTTGGCTGGTGCAGACCAGAGGCGAGGTCTGAGGCAATAAGCCCTTGGCGGTGAGCCCAGCCGGACCATCCCCGGACGCTAGAAACACGTCGCCTCAGTGTTCTCGGTGCCAAGTCACTCGAAGCCTCAGCCCACAACCATTCCCGGAGCACTTCACGACCCAACTGGGTGGTCTCTGTCAGCGAGAGTCCGTCGAGGAAGCGGGCAAAAGATTCCAGGTCTGTTCGATAGCCCTTCAAAGAGTGATCAGAGAGCGCCCGTGAGGCCTGGCGTTCTGCCAGATACTGCTCGATGCTCTCTCGAACCTTCATGAGCCCTAGCTTTTCGGTTTTTTCCCTGGCACGAGCGCTCACACTCCGTCGTTAGCTACCTGATTCGCGCTTGCGCTCGGCGGTGTTGTAGTCGGATGTTTTCTTCGACAGCACCTCGTGGCGCTCGGCAAGAGACATCTGCCGGACCTGCTCAACTCCCTCGGAGGAGCGAAGAAAAACTTCCTCCAGCTCCTGAGCGGGAAGCTCCGAGAACACCACCTGATCGGGATAAATCGAGACCAGTGAGCCCGTGTGTGCCGAGTGCACTCCGCGAAGAGCTGTTCCCTCGGTGGCCACTAGATCGAGGTTGTAACAGAGTGCCGCCGCTACCGAGACCGGCACCCCGCGGTAGCTCGTGTGAGTGGAGTAGTGCAGATGCCCGCCCAGGATTCCGCGGACATCACTTCCCTCCACCACATCCCACAGGGCCTGTTGGTCTTGTAGCTCGAGGACTCCCATGATTTCAACCGGCGTCGGAATTGGCGGATGGTGAAGTGCCACCAAAGAACCCAGAGGAGCCGGAGTGGCAAGAAGATCTCCTAACCACTCCAACTGGCCAGGGCGTAATTCGCCGTGGTGATAGCCAGGCACTGAGGTGTCTAAAACAATCAGTCGCAGACCATCGATGTCGTAGACCGCGTCGAGCGGATCAGTGGACCCCGGCTGTCGAAGCAAGACCTCAGAAAAAGCAGGCCGTTCATCGTGGTTTCCCATCACCCAAATAAGAGACGCACCCATTTGCTGGACCACAGGCTCGACGGCGTCTCGCAAGCGCTCGTAGGCATCCGGTTCACCCAAGTCCGCCAGGTCACCGGTGAAGACCACGGCCCGCACGTCGTGCTCACTGGTGCGGACACGGTGGAGAAGCTCGACCAGACGCTCCTCCGCGTCAATCACGGTGTAAAGCTTTTTCCCTGCGCCCAGCAGATGGGTGTCACTCACGTGCAGCAGAGAAAACTGCGCGGGGCCATGCTGACTGAGGGGTTCCACAGCCTCACCCTACGACTCCAGTCAGCCAGGCCAGGGAATCGGTGCGGCGGCGTACTGGGTGATTACCCGTTCAGACCCTGGCGACCGGTCCTCCCACTGCATAGCGGCAATTGTTCGACCAAGGTGTGCCGCGTGACGACAGGTATTGACAGCTCCCGACCGATACCCCGCCTCCACGAGAATCGTCATCGACGTCAATGCGGCAATAATCCGGTTCCTCGCCAGGAAATGGTTGGCCTGCATCGGCCGGCCTGGAGGCATCTCGCACACCACCGCGTGAGAGGTCGAAGTGAACACGAAATCGTCGCGGTGCTCCGGCGGATACGGGTGCTCGTGATGAGCTGCCAAGACAACGACGGTGGCGCCGCCTGCGCTGGACGCAGCCCGGTGGGACGCAATGTCGATTCCCCGCGCACCGCCTGTCACCACGGTGCGAGTCTTTGACGCCTGGTCTCTCGCGATCACTTCCGCAGCGCGAACTCCCTCGGGCGTCGCCCGTCTGGTGCCCACAATGGCAACCATCTGCGTCCGATTCAGCACAGCAACCGACCCCGAGACAAAAAGCAGCAAGGGTTTTGCTAGTCCCAAGTCTTCAAGACCTTGTGGCCACCTTGAATCCCCAGGGGTGATGACACGTGTGCCGGCAGCGTGCGCCCGAGCCAGCGCCTGACGTGCCACACCGTCCGGGTCGTCGCGAAGACTCTCCGGCGGAGGAGCGATACTC
>CAJXYC010000058.1 GCA_913063365.1 uncultured Cellulomonadaceae bacterium | reverse complement strand
CGCGTAAGCACTGTGCGGCGCGAGCGAGACTGAGCACGGCGATGGCCAAAAAGACGAAGAAACAAACCCTGGAGTGGTTGCGGAACCTCTCCGGGGAGCTTTCGACAACGACGTTGGCGACCTTGGAGGAGAAACTCCCCTGGTATCGCGAGATGCCTCCCAGCCGCAGGAGTGCCGTGGGCATGGTGGCCCAGGCCGGTATCACCTCGTTTATTCGTTGGTACGACGACCCCGAATCATCTCCATGGATTGCCTCGGATGTGTTTGGGGCAGCTCCACGAGAACTCCTGCGCTCGGTGAGCCTGCAAGAGACGCTCCAACTCATCAAAGTGACGGTCGAAGTTGTTGAGGAGCACCTCCGTGATGGCTCTGCGGAACTACATGACGCTGTTCTGCTGTATTCGCGGGAGATCGCCTTTGCGGCGGCCGATGTCTATGCCCGTGCGGCTGAGGCGCGGGGACTGTGGGATCAGCGGCTGGAGGCCCTCGTGGTCGACTCGATTCTCGCCGGGGAGTACGACGGAGAGATGCCAAGCAGGATTGCGGCTCTTGGTTGGGGCGGCAACGGAAATGTCGCGGTGATGGTCGGCACAACGCCGCGGTCTGTCGACGTTGACCAGATTCGAAGGCAAGCCCGTCAACTGCGCGCCGATGTGCTGATTGGTGTGCAGGGAAGCAGGCTCGTGGTCGTGGCTGGCCACCACGTGCCCGACGAAGCAGATCCGGCGAATCCGCCGATCCCCTTCGCAGAGATTGCCCGTGAGCTGGATGAATCGTTCGGCCCGGGGCCATTGGTTTTGGGGCCCACCGTGGCAAGTGTCCTCGATGCGGCCACAAGTGCCAGGGCGGCCCTCTCGGGATTTTCGGTGGCGAAAGCCCTGCGTAAACCCCCTCGGCCGATGCTCGCGGATGACGCACTGCCCGAGCGAGCGCTTGCCGGAGACCCGCTGGCGCGTGGGCGGCTCGTGTCACAGATTTACGAGCCCTTGCGCGACCATCAACTGGACCTACTCCAGACCGTGTGGACCTATTTCGAGACAGGGCATTCACTGGAAGCCACGGCGAAAGAACTCTTTGTCCACCCCAACACGGTCCGTTACCGGTTGAAAAAGATTGCCGATGAATTGGACTGGGACCCCGCCGAACCGCGGGATGCGCTGATCATCCATTTGGCGATTGTGATTGGGCACATTGCCGAGCGCCCACAGCTCAAGTCCCCAACAGCCCCCGGCGCGTAGTAGGTGAGCCACTAAGAAATCCCGTTTTCTTTCACTGTGGCCTCCGATAGGGCGCTCTCTGCCCGCCGAGGACACTAGGGGAATGCGAATTCTCGCCGCGCCCGGTCAGGGCTCTCAAAAACCAGGCTTTCTCGAGCCCTGGCTCGCTGACGAAAGTGCAAAGGACAGCCTCGCGCACTGGTCTGATCTCACCGGTATCGACCTGGTGGCACACGGAACCACAAGCGACGCCGACACCATTAGGGACACTCGTATTGCCCAACCGCTGATTGTGGCGGCGGGTCTGCTCACCGGGCGTCGTGTCTTGGCCGCCCTGGGTGATTCCCCGGTTCACCTTGCCGGTCATTCGGTAGGAGAAATCACGGCAGCGGCACTGGCCGGTGTGTTCTCAGACGATGAGGCGATGACGTTTGTCGCCGCCCGGGGCCGGGCAATGGCCGACGCCGCGGCACTCACCCCCACCGGAATGTCAGCTGTTGTAGGGGCAGGGTATGACGCGATTGCGCCGGTGTTGGAGGGAATGAATCTGAGACCGGCGAACGTCAATAGCGACTCGCAAGTGGTCGCCGCGGGTCTCCTCAGTGATCTTGCGGCACTCAAGGACAACCCGCCGGAGGGGACCCGGGTGATTCCACTCGATGTGGCAGGTGCTTTTCACACGGACTTTATGTCATCCGCACAAGAACCCCTTCGTGCCATTGCATCGACGATGTCGCCCCAAAACCCCATGAGACCCCTGCACACCAACAGAGACGGGTCCGTTGTCGAGTCTGGCCAGGAGTTTCTTGACCTCCTGGTGGGTCAGGTCGTCTCTCCTGTCAGGTGGGATCTCTGCATGCAGAGCTTCGAGACAAGTGGTGCGAGCGAGTTCATTGAGCTGGCCCCTGCGGGAGCGCTTGTGGGTCTGGCAAAACGGGCTCTGACCGGTGTGGAGTGCCGAAAGATAGACTTACCCGAGCACATCGACGAGCTTTCCTGACGGAAGTAGAGGCCGTGGCAACTCTGACCCAGCCGGTGGGTGTCCCCCACTCGCGCATCTTGGCTCTCGGCGCAGCGCGCGGTGACCTGTCTGTGCCGAACGACGACTTGATTGGGCCTATTGACTCCTCGGACGAGTGGATCCGCCAGCGCACTGGAATCATTGAGCGGCGCCGGGCGTCGGAGAAAATCGAAGCCATTGACCTCGCTGAACAAGCAGCGAACGAAGCCATCGAGCGCGCAGGCATTAAGCCGAGCGAGATTGATGCCGTTATCGTCGCCACGATTTCTAACTCCACACAGACGCCCTCCCTTGCGGCATTGTTGTGCGACCGGATTGGGGCAACACCGGCTCCTGCCTTCGATGTGTCGGCGGCCTGTGCTGGCTACACCTATGGCATTGCCCAAGCCGATGCCCTGATCCGAGGGGGCCTCGCCCGTTACGTCCTGGTAGTAGGTGCCGAGAAACTGAGTGATTTTGCCAAGCCCACCGACCGCAGCATTTCCTTCCTTCTCGGTGATGGCGCGGGGGCAGCCATTGTGGGTCCCTCCGATGAGCCAGGTATTTCTCCCACGGTCTGGGGATCCGATGGCTCCCGCTGGGATGCAGTGGGAATGGACCAACCACTCAAGCAAGCCTTCTCAGACCCTGAGGGTGAATTCCCAACCCTCCGTCAAGACGGTCAAGCAGTGTTTCGTTGGGCCGTCTGGGATATGGCCAAAGTGGCTAAACAGGCGGTGGAGGCCGCGGGGATTACGCCGGCGGATCTCACCGCGTTCGTGCCGCACCAGGCAAATATGCGAATTATCGACGAGTTTGCGAAGCAGTTAGGACTTCCCGAGTCTGTGCTTGTCGCGAGAGATATCGCCCACACGGGAAACACCTCCGCCGCGTCGATTCCCCTGGCGATGCACCAGCTTCTGGAAGACCACCCGGAGGCGGCCGGAGGGTATGCCTTAGAGATTGGTTTTGGAGCAGGGCTTGTCTACGGCGCACAGGTCGTACGGATGCCCGATGCTCCCGCAAAAAAGACCCCTGCAACCTAGAATGAAGCACTGTCCGCGGACCACGAGATAACTGAGGAGAAACGCCCATGGCGCACACAACTGATGACATTTTGGCCGGCCTTGCCGAGCTCATTAACGATGAAACCGGCATCGCGACCGACCAGGTTCAGATGGACAAGTCCTTCACTGACGACCTGGACATCGACTCGATTTCCATGATGACCATCGTTGTCAACGCGGAAGAGAAGTTCGACGTGAAGATCCCGGACGACGAGGTCAAGAACCTGCTCACCGTCAAAGACGCGGTGGACTTCATCGAAAGCAATCAGTAGTCACAACGGCTGTACGGGCCGCACGGAGGTAACGCGATGACGCGAGTGGTGGTCACCGGAATCGGAGCGACGTCTCCGATTGGCGGCACCGCGCGCGAGTCGTGGGATGCACTTCTTGCGGGCAAAGGGGGGGTCCGGACTCTCGACCACGAGTGGATTGAGAAGTACGAAATCCCGGTCACCTTTGCTGCTGAAGTAGCCGTTCGCCCCGATGAGGTCATGGACCGGCGTGAAATAAAGCGCCTGGACCCTTCCGCTCAACTCGCCCTCATCTCGGCGAGAGAGGCCTGGGCAGACAGTGGCCTCGAGGGGGTGCACCCCGAGAGAATCCTCGTGGATTACGCCACGGGAATAGGTGGGTTGTGGACGCTTCTCGACGCGTGGGACACCCTGCGTGAGAAGGGTCCCCGTCGGGTGCTTCCGATGACGATTCCCATGCTGATGCCAAACGCGGCTGCCGCAGCTATCAGCATGGAGCTGGAGGCGAGAGCGGGCGCCAGAACAGTGGTCTCGGCGTGTGCATCAGGAACCGAATCAATTGCCAATGCCTACGAGCACCTGCAGCTGGGTCTTGCCGATGTCGTGGTTGCCGGTGGGGCAGAGTCGGTCACGCACCCGCTGCCGATTGCCGCGTTTGCTGCCATGCAGGCTTTGTCCAAGCGGAATGACGAACCGCACCGAGCATCACGCCCCTACGACGTGGACCGCGACGGATTTGTCTTGGGAGAGGGAGCCGCCACACTCGTATTGGAAACCCTCGAGCATGCCGAAGCCCGTGGGGCTCGAATTTATGCCGAATTGGTCGGCGGGGCCGTGACCTCCGACAGCTACCACATCACTGCGCCTGACCCAGAAGGTGGCGGGGCATCCAGAGCGGTGTTGCAAGCACTCGAGCAAGCAGAAGCCTCGCCCGATGACGTGGGACACATCAACGCCCACGCCACCTCCACGCCGGTAGGCGACATCGCCGAATACGAGGCGTTGAAAGTAGTCTTTGGCGACCGAGTGGGCTCGATCCCGGTCTCCGCGACGAAGGGCGCCACCGGTCACCTCTTGGGTGGGACCGGTGCCCTCGAGGCGCTCTTTACGGTGCTCGCGCTTCACGAGAAAACCGCACCGCCAACAATCAACTTGGATCAGCAAGACCCAGAGATTCCGCTCGACGTGGTCACCAGTCCCCGTGACCTGCCGGATGGCCCGCTTCTCGCCATCTCGAACTCTTTCGGGTTTGGTGGCCACAACGCAGTTGTCGCCTTTAAGACGATTTAAGCGGCCTCCCGGGCTTTCCTGACCAATCGGTCAGGATTTTCTCAGTCGCGCTCTCTAGCCTCCAGAGGTGTCCCAACGCGATCGAATCCTCCAGGTGGCCCTTCATCGCTTTGCCCACCACGGAATTGCCGCCACCACTATTCAAGACGTGGCGGACCACGCAGAAGTCTCCAAAGCAAGCGTTCTTTACCACTTCAGTAGCAAGGCAGAACTTGTCAACCACGCCCTCACTCCCTCACTTGATGCCCTCGAGGCACTTATTTCCGGCATGGAAGACCACACGCCTGGATCCGCAGGGATGCGGGAGGGTTTCATTAGCTCATTCGTCGACTTTCTGATTGACCACCGTCTCGCCACCCACGTCGTGGTGTCCCACCCCTACCTCGCTGAGGACATCACCGCGCTCGGGCGTGCGCAAACAATGATGGGCCGGATGGCCCAGGCAGTCGGCGAACAAACCACGGGCGACGATGATCGGCTGCGCTTTGGCGTCGCCGTGAGCGGTGCCACCTACGCCCTCGTGTCTAGCGGAATGCTCGGTGTCGACACTTTGGATGAAGAAAGCCTTCGAGATGGGCTCCGAAAGGTTCTCTCCGACATGATGCTCATTCGATCCCCGGAGGTCACTGAGTAGTGGCCACCTTCTTGTATCGCCTGGGAAAGGCGAGCTACGAGCGTGCGGGAAGAGTCCTTCTCGCCTGGGTCATCAGTTTGATCGCGATTGCCGGTGGCGGATTCGCCCTGTCTAGCTCCACCGATGAAGAGTTCCGCATTCCAGGAAGTGAATCGCAGGAAGCCTTCGATCGTCTCGAAGCGGTGTTCCCGGCCTTCGCTGGTGCCTCCGCCCAAGCCGTCGTCGTTGCGCCGGATGGCGAGAGACTTGACGACCGCGAGAATCGGCTTGCCATTATCCGACTGACCTCGGCTATCGACCGCTTGGAGGGAATCGAAGAGGCTGTCCATCCGTTCGAAGAGTTTGCCGACCAGGCCCTCTCGGACGACGCCTCAACGGCTTATGTCCAAATCCAATTCGAATCTGCTGCGCCCGAAGTCTCGACCGAGCTGTTGGAGCAGTTGGTGGCCACGAGAAGCATTGCCGAAAACGCCGGACTCACCATCGAATACGGCGGGACCGTATTCCAGGACCAGGCAGTGGGGCTCACCATCGCGGAGGTATTCGGTGTCATCTTCGCCGGCTTGGTGTTGATTGTGACCTTCCGGTCCTTCCGGCCTGCGTGGATGCCGCTGGCGAGTGCCATTATCGGCGTGGGAATAACTCTGGGAGTGGTCTTTTTCAGCACGAACTTCCTAGTCGTCTCCAGTTCTGCTCCACTGCTCGCCGTGATGCTGGGTCTGGCGGTGGGAATCGACTACTCGCTGTTCATTCTTTCTCGCCACCGCACACAACTGGCCGCTGGTGAGGAGCCCAAAGAATCTGCAGCGATTGCCGTGGGAACAGCCGGGAATGCTGTGGTCTTCGCGGGAGTCACGGTGATTGTGGCTCTGCTTGGTCTGTTTGTCGTGGGACTGCCGTTCCTGAGCATCATGGGTGCCTCAGCGGCCCTTGCCGTGGCGGTCGCCGTGGTGGCCGCCATCACTCTGCTGCCGGCACTGATGGGCCTTGCCGGAGAAAAACTTCGACCGCAGCCGGGAAGCCAGGCGGCCCGAATTGCCGCCCTGTCCCCCGACACTCCCAGTGGCGGTAGACGCTGGGCCCGGCTTGTGATGAAGCACCCCTTAGCGGTCACGCTGATTACCGTGTTGGGCCTCGGCACGATTGCACTGCCTGCGCTCACTCTCGATCTGAACCTCCCCGGCGGTGGACAAGAGCCGGAAGAGTCCACACAGCGAAAGGCCTACGACCTTATAAGCGCAGGGTTTGGACCGGGCTATAACGGTCCACTCCTGATTGCTGTCGACATCACCAAGAGTGATGATCTGTTGGACGACTTGGAGGCAATGGAGGCAGATTTCGCGGAGGTTCCTGGCGTTGTTTATGTCAGCCAGGGCTTCCCCTCCCCTGGTCTTGACACCGGCATTTTCCAGGTGGTGCCCGCCTATGCACCGGACTCTCCTGAGACGAAAGCGTTGGTGGCAGATATTCGAGACCGTATTCCCGAGTGGGAGGCGCGCTACGACGCGGAGATGTCGGTCACCGGAATCACGGCCATCGGAGTTGACGTCTCAGAGCGCATCCAAAGCGCCCTCCTGCCTTTCGGGTTGGTGGTTGTTGGGCTCTCGATTGTGCTTCTGCTCGCGGTGTTCCGATCGGTCGTGGTGCCTCTGAAGGCCGCTTTAGGATTTGCGCTCTCGGTCACCGCCGCCTTTGGAGTGGTGGTGTTTGTCTTCCAGTGGGGATATGGCGCGGAGCTCTTGCACGTCACACCCGGGCCCATTTTGAGCTTCATGCCGATTATTTTGATGGCCGTTCTCTTTGGCCTCGCCATGGACTACCAGGTGTTTTTGGTCTCCGGCATGCGAGAAATCCAGGTTCACACCGGCAACTGGCG
>CAJXYC010000057.1 GCA_913063365.1 uncultured Cellulomonadaceae bacterium | reverse complement strand
AGTCGGCCTGCTTGTGTCACGGCCTGCGACACAGAGCGCAACTGGAGCACAGCCTCGACTGTCTGGTCCCGTCTGGCTCTCGCCGCATCGTCTGTTGCCAATCTCGTGGCCATCCCAATGTGGCTCTGGGCTTCTCTCGCCGCCTCCGTCGCCCGGTCCAGCGCCACGCCCTCACGGCGGTGTATCAACTCGGCAACCTGGTCAACACCAGGAGTCCGGAGGGTTATCGTCCTCACCCGAGATTGGATTGTGGGGAGCACATCTTGAGTGCTTGGTGCACACAAAATCCATACCGTCTGCGGCGGTGGTTCCTCCAACGCCTTCAACAGCACATTGGATGTCCGCTCGGTCATCCGGTCAGCATCTTCCATCACAATCACCCGCCACTTCGAGCGGGAGGGAGCGTAATAACTCTGAGTGACAAGCTCACGGACCTCATCAATAGAGATGGTCACTCGGTCAGTGCTCACCACCGTCACATCTGGATGAGTCCCCGCCGAGACGAGCGCCAGAGCCTGGTCGTCGTCTCCAGTCGAGACCAATGTGGCAGCGAACGCCAATGCCAGGGTGGACCGCCCCGACCCCGCGGGTCCGACCACCATCCAGGCGTGGGTCATCGAGGATGATCCGGGAACCGCCGCGGCACGAACAGCCTCAATCGCCGATTCTTGACCGACGACGTCATCCCAGAGGCTCACGCGCCCAGGCTATCCGAGGAGCTTCCCCACACGGTCGATGACCTGTTGATGAATCTGTTCCGCCGGCAGTTGCCCGTCGATAATCACAATCCGCTCTGGCTCTTCCTTTGCGAGACGGCGATAGGCCTCGCGCACCCTCTCGTGAAAATCATCGGCCTCAGCCTCGAGTCGGTCATACACATCGCGAGTGGAGTCGCGTCTGGCGCGGGCAACATCTGCGGGAACATCCAAGACGATGGTCAGATTCGGCCGCAGATTCTCGACTGCCCAGAGCGACAGGTCGCGCACCTCTGTTTCGGACAACACACGGCCTGCTCCTTGGTACGCAACTGACGAGTCAAAAAAGCGGTCTTGAACCACGACGTCCCCGCGCTCCAGTGCAGGACGCACCACGGTGTGGACGTGGTGTGCTCGGTCGGCTGCGTACAACAGCGCCTCTGCACGAGGAGCGAGGAATCCTTTGCGGTGCAAGATGATCTCCCGAAGCTCCACACCGACGTCGGTGCCGCCTGGCTCACGGGTCAGCACATACGAATGTCCGTGTTCTTCCAGCCAGGAGACCAAGAGCTGAAGCTGAGTTGTCTTACCCGCGCCATCACCTCCTTCGAAGGTGATGAATACTCCTGTCACGCCTCATCCTTTTTCGGCGCAGCCTTCTTGGCGGCAGGCTTTTTCTTTCGCGCGGCGGGCTTTTTCTTCGGCGCGGGTCCCTTCGCCCTCTTCTCGGCAAGCATCCGCTCCGCTGTCTCCTGATCAATCGATGCAGGATCCATCCCTCGGGGAACAGTGGCGTTTGTTTCACCGTCGGTGACGTAGGGGCCGTAGCGGCCACTCTTGACCACGATGGGTTTGCCCGTATTCGAGTCGGGCTCCAATTCCTTCAGCGGTGGGGTCTGACGGCGGCCACCGTATTTTGGCTGTGCAAAGCGCTCGAGCGCGCCCGGGACGTCGATTTCAAAAATGAGCTCTTCGGTGTCAAGGGAGCGGGTGTCCGTGCCTCGCTTCAGATACGGTCCGTAGCGCCCGTTTTGGGCGGTAATCATCTCGCCAGACTCCGGATCGGGCCCAACCTCTCGTGGAAGGGCCAACAGCCGCAACGCGGTATCCAGATCGATGGTGTCGATATCCATCGTGGCAAACAGCGACGCGGTCTTTGGTTTCGGGCTTTGTTTGCGCTTGACTCCCTCGGACTCCAGCTCTGAGTCCGGGATGACCTCCGTGACGTAAGGCCCGAACCGACCGCGCTTGGCCACGATTTCCCTCAAGCTCTCCGGGTCAATACCGAGGCTGCGATCTTCAACCGGAGGGGCGTCGACAAGCTCCTGAGCTTTGTCTGGTGTCAGTTCGTCAGGAGACAACTCGGGTGGGAGGCTGATGCGACGCATTTCACCGGTTTGCAAATCAGGGGTCTCCAAGAACGGTCCGTACCGTCCAACGCGGAGCGAGATGGTGTCGGTGATGGGAATGGTGTTGAGTTCCCTGGCATCGATTTCCTCTTCCGCCAAGCTCGCCACGGCCTTCAATCCGCGGTGCTCTTCGTCACCGAAATAGAAACGACCAAGCCATTCCTCCCGGGAGTACTCGCCGCGGGCAATTCGGTCCAAGTCCTCTTCGAGCTCAGCCGTGAATTGATAGTCCACCAGGTCACTGAAGCGCTCAGATAGCAACCTGGTGACCGGGAAGGCAATCCACTGCGGCACTAACGCCGAGCCGCGCCTCGTCACATAGCCGCGGTCGATGATGGTGGAGATGATTGAGGCGTAGGTGGAGGGCCTGCCTATCCCCCGCTCTTCCAGAGCTTTCACCAAGCTCGCTTCGGTGAATCGCGCGGGGGGTTGCGTGTCGTGCGATTTCCACTCGACCGACTCCACCGAGAGGTTGTCGCCGACCTCCATCTTCGGCAAGACCGCTTGCTTCTTCTCGTCGCCGTCCTCGTCGGAGCTTTCCTCGTAGGCCTGCAAGAACCCACGCTCAAACAGGACTGTTCCGGATGCCGTGAGCTCGACTGTTGCCGGTTCGCCCTCAAGGTCAATTGGAGGGGTACCGAGGGTGACCGTGACGGTCTCTCCTTTGGCATCGACCATTTGGCTTGCCACTGTGCGCCGCCAAATGAGCTCGTAGAGCTTGAGCTCATCCGGGCGCAACACGCTCTTTAGATCATCCGGCGCTTTGAATGCCTCTCCCGCCGGCCGTACCGCTTCGTGGGCCTCTTGCGCATTCTGCGACTTGCCTTTGTACACCCGCGGAGCGTCCGGGACACTCTTGTCACCAAACATCTGTCGGGCCTGGGTTCTCGCGGCATCCAACGCTTGGGCCGAGAGCGTGACCGAGTCGGTTCGCATATAAGTAATGAACCCGTTCTCATACAGGCCCTGAGCAACACTCATCGTCTGCTGGGCGGAGTAGCGGAGCTTCCTACCGGCCTCCTGCTGCAAAGTGGAGGTGGTGAACGGTGCGGCGGGCCGCCTGGTGTAGGGCTTTGCATCGATGGAGGCCACTTCGGGGGCGACAGAATCTGCTTGCAGCGCCGCCACCAGAGTCTCGGCTGTGGATTGGTCGATAAGTCGCACATCGGCCTTCAGTTCACCCTCGCTGGAGAAGTCGCGTCCCGACGCCACGCGCTTTCCATCGATCCGAGCCACTGACGCCTGGAAGGCCGCACCTTCCGACGTCGACACCTGGGCGGTCACATCGGCATAGGAGGCTGGGACAAACGCACGGCGTTCGAGCTCGCGGTCCACCACGAGCCGAAGCGCTGGCGACTGGACACGGCCAGCTGATTTGGCGCCAGATACTCGCTTCCACAACACCGGTGAGACCTCAAACCCGTAGAGCCGATCGACGATTCTCCTGGTCTCCTGCGCGTCGACCAGTGACGTGTCCACATCCCTCGTGTTCGACGTCGCGTCACGAATGGAATCGGGGGTGATCTCGTGGAAGACCATCCGCTTGACCGGCACCTTCGGTTTCAGAAGCTCCAGCAGATGCCACGCGATGGCTTCTCCTTCGCGGTCTTCATCTGTGGCGAGATAAATCTCGTCCGCGCCCTTGGCTGCTTTCTTCAGCTCTTGAACTGTTTTCCGGCCACGTTCCGTCGTGACGTAATAGGGCTCGAAGCCGTTGTCAACGTCAACGGCAAACCGTTTCATCGACGCCTTAGCTTTAATTTCAGCCGGTAACTCTTTGGGCTGAGCCAGGTCGCGAACATGCCCGATTGAGGCCATGACCTCATAGTCATCGCCTAGATACTTCCCAATCGTTTTTGCCTTCGCCGGAGACTCGACGATGACAAGCTTCTTTCCTTCGGGCACAACACTCCTCAGCTATGGCGCTATCGGATGAGAACCACCCGACACCGAGGGCTCACGATACACAACAAAGTCCAGACCGCCACCAGCCGCCAATGAACACCCTCTAGTTGTGTCCCCTCCACACATGGTCGGCGAGCGGTGCGGCCGTGGCCGTTTTCTGAAAGACGAACCCGAAAAAAGAACCCTCCACTGTAACCGTGGCCACCCCGTCCTCGACACGGCAGTCGACAAGCGAGGCACTGTTGTCTCTGCCAAGTGCGCGGGCATCCCGACATGGTCTTCCGACCACAATCCCTCGGTCAATATCCGATGCCCCGAGTGCGGAAAGATCAGCGACCACCTGCACACGGGCACCTTGTTGTTGGGCACCAACCACGGTGACGATGCCGGAAAAGATGACAACAAGTAGCGCCATCAGGGCGAGCGCGAGGACCGTGCCCGAGCCTCGACTACCCATCGGTGGGCGGTGGCTTCAGTGCACACGTCTCTGCCTCGAGCGGAAAGGCCACCCCGCCGAGTACTGCCAGGTCCGTGTCCTTGCGTAAGCCCACGCAGCTACTGACCCCAGATGCTCCCTCGTAGAACACGACGGTGGTTCCGGAACCCACTTGCCTCCGCACTTCGGTCTGTATTTCTCCGACGCTCGCCCCAAGACTCGCCATTCGTGCCGCCTGAGCGGAGACCCGCTGCAGGTGTCCGCGCTCAAGCTGAAGCGAGAGTCCAGCCAGTCCTATTCCCAGCACCACAATCACCGCCGGGAGGGCGAGTGCCCACTCGGCGGTGACCATTCCACTGTTAGCTCGTGAAAGTGAGCGCACTACGAACCAGATCGGTCAGTATTTGTCGCACCTCGTCGCTTTGCATAATGACAACCAGTAGGCCTGCGAACCCCACCGCCGCCATTGTGGCAATCGCATACTCAGCCGTTGCCGCGCCCGAATCACCGCGGCCTCTCTGTCTTTCCACCTGTCCTCCTCTGTCGTGATGTGGGTCGCACCGTCGCATCTAGGCAGCGCCGTCGGCCGGGCCAGAAACTAAGCCGTGATGGAGAGCACCCCAGCATTCGGGTGTGGACACTCTCACCACAAACCGGTGGGACCAGCGGTCACGGCATCTCGAAGAAGCGTCACCACAACGGGCAGGACTCCTACCAGGACGAAGGCAGGAAGGATAAGTAATCCCAGGGGAATCAATATCTGCACGGACAGTGTTGCGGCGGCATCGCGGGCGGCGGACCTCGCCCTGTGGCGTTGCCATTCAGCTTCTGTCGTCGCGAGGACAGAAATCGGCACTCCCACTCGACGAGAGAGCTCGGCAAGCCTCCTCACCGCCTCCATGCCGTCAAGGCCAAGACCGCACTCTGCGAGCGCCTCTTCGACCCGCGCGAGAGCTGTCTCGGGAAGTGCTCCCCCCGCCGTCGCCACGGCAAGAAGGTCACACGCGGGGGAGAGATACCCGCTACTGGGCACGAGTTGCGACACCAACCTCCGCATCCACATCCAGGCCAGAACAATCAATACAGCCCCGATGAGTGCCGAGGCTCTGCCTAATGCGGTGTTGACAAGAAACTCCACCACATCAATCCCCAAAGCCCACGCCACCACGAGCCCCAGAGGGGGAAGGGCCATCAGGAGCCACGCTGTCTGCCTAGGCGCGGTGGTGACCGCTCGAATATCGGCCTCAGTCGCCACCCGGTCGCGAAGGGAGTGGGCGAGTGCCCACAGTGCGGAATGAAGTGGCGTCCCCGATTGGTCGGCGACCAGCACGAGAGCGGCAAACACCTGTGCCGGTTCACCCCTTCCCCGGCAGCCACGCATCACCGCATCCCGGACTCGGTGACGAGCACCGAGCTCCTCGGCGATAGCGGCAGCCAGTTCTCGAGTTGGGATGTCGAGGTCCGCGTCCTCAGATAGCTCGTCCCACGCTCGCTGTGGAGAAATGCCGGCCCGCAGAAACACCGCCAAGCGAACGGCAAGATTTGCCATGCCGCCGACGCTCGGCTCCCGGGAGTTAGCCCTCTCGAACAACCCCAAGATGACCTGTCGACGTTTCGACAAAGCGCCCCACGGTGACCTCTCTGGCGGACCCTGGTGGGTGATGAACATGAATCACCAGGTCGAATGCCACGCACGCTTGGCGGGCAAGCTGTTCCGTGCTGAGCCCCGCCAGCGCAGCGAGGCTGTCTAACCGGGCTGGCACATCCTCAAGTGACTGGGCGTGAAGGGTGGATGCTCCCCCTCGGTGTCCCGTGGTGAGGGCAGCCAGCAGATCACGGACCTCTGCCCCTCGACACTCACCGACGACAAGCCGCGACGGGCGCATCCGAAGAGACTCGCGGACGAGACGATCGAGCGAGATTTCCCCGGCGCCCTCGAGGTTGGCTTGGCGACATTCCATTTGCACCACGTGGGGATGGTCGATTCGTAACTCACTGACGTCTTCAATGACCACGAGACGGTCACGAGGTGAGGCAAAAGAAAGGAGTGCCGCCAGGAGAGTGGTTTTGCCGCTTCCTGTGGCACCGGTAATCAAAAGGGTTTGTCTGGAATCGACGGCGTTCAGAAGACTGTCGCGCTGTCCTTCTGCCCACGCGATGTCCAGTTGATCCAGCTGACGGCGGTGGTGGCGGGAAAACCGAATGGACAGAACCGCGCCACCCAATGCCACAGGAGGGAGTGCGGCGTGGACTCGAATGCCGTCTGCCAGTCGGACGTCCACGAGAGGAGATGCTTCGTCCAGGTGACGGCCCCCGTATTCGATAAGTGAGCGAGCCAAGTCGACCGACTGCGTGGGACTCAACCGCAGGTCGGTCACCATCACGGCGCCGTGACCGCGGTCGGCGTGAACCCGACCATCGGCGAGAACAAATACGTCCGTCACTGTGGGATCGCTGGCCACCGTGTGGAGAGGGCCGAAGACACTGGCTACGTCGTGTGGCAATGCAGGGGGCGTCGTGATCGGAAAATCCCAGACCGCCTGCAACGTCACATCCTCACCGTGGCAAAGCCCTGGTGGCAGTGGTGAGCATTTTCGAAATCTGTGGAGAGAAAGACCGGGATTTCCTAGACTGGCGCCGGACGTATCCACCGCCTCGCAATGACGCGAAAGGGGAGTAACGATGAATGACTCGACAATCGACAGCCTGCTGCATGAGGACAGGCGCTTCGAACCACCCGCTGACTTTGTCGCCAGTCGGATCGCGTCGCCCGAGCTCTATGACCAAGCCCAGGCGGACCGGCTGGGGTTCTGGGCGGAACAGTCTCGTTCTCTGCTGCATTGGCACCGACCGTTTAGCGAGACCCTGGACTGGTCAAATCCCCCCTTCGCCAAATGGTTCGCCGATGGCACGTTAAATGTGTCCTACAACTGCCTCGACCGTCACGTCGCTGAGGGCCGCGGTGACCGAGTGGCGCTGCATTTTGAAGGCGAACCGGGTGACTCGAGGGCAATCACCTACGCCGAGCTCAC
>CAJXYC010000056.1 GCA_913063365.1 uncultured Cellulomonadaceae bacterium | reverse complement strand
TACAACTCGCTGCTCGACGAGTTGAACGTGCTGAACCAAGAACTCACCGAGTTAAACCAGGGCATCAACATCGACCTGGAGCAGCAAGAATCCCTCGACGACACCGCAGAGGTCGAACAGAGCTCGTAAGCCGGCGAGATGTCGCATCAGCGGCTACCGCCGGGGGCCCGACCGGCATACACTTCCTGCATGCCCACGACTTTCGCCCCTCACGACACCACCACCCTCACGATCTCCAGCCCCATCGGCCCGATCACCCTGCACGCAAGCCCTGACGCGCTGACGGGTGTGGATATCGGCAGTGCCGCCGATGGTGGCCAGGCCCCCTCAGCTGCTGGTGTGCACCCCGTGTTGAGCCTCGCGGCGGCCCAGCTGGGCGAGTATTTTGCTGGCGCTCGGGAGAATTTTGACCTCCCCATCGAACTGCGCGGCACCGAATTTCAACTCCAGGTGTGGCAGGCGCTTAGCACCATTCCCTACGGCCAGACACTGAGCTACGGCGAGGTCGCCGAGCGGGTGGGTCGACCAGGTGCAGCGCGGGCGATCGGCGGCGCGGTGGGGGCCAACCCCCTACCAATCGTCATCCCCTGCCACCGGGTGATGGGAAAAGACGGGTCAATCACCGGCTACAGCGGTGGCCAGGGAGTCTCCACGAAACGGCGGCTGCTCGACCTCGAGCACTCCGCTGCTGCGCCCTAAGCCCAGGGCGCTAGTCGGTTGGCGCGATCTCGGAGACGAGCGCTTCGATGCGCGCTTTGATCTCGTCGCGAATGGCCCGCACTGTCTCGATGTCCTGACCGGCGGGGTCATCCAGTTCCCAGTCCTCGTAGCGTTTGCCCGGATAGAACTTGCAGGCATCCCCACAGCCCATGGTGATCACCACGTCGCTGGCCTGGACCTGCTCGTCGGTGAGGATTTTGGGCTCGTTCTGGGAGATGTCGATGCCCTCTTCGAGCATCACCTCGGCGGCGACTGGGTTGATCGAATCCTTGGGTGCCGAGCCGGAGCTCAACACGTCGACACGGTCACCGGCGAGGTGGTGGAGGTAACCAGCGGCCATTTGTGAACGTCCCGCGTTGTGGACGCAGACAAACAACACAGTGGGCTTGGCGGTGCTCATGCGGCTTCTTTCTCTGAAGTGGGCTGGTGGGACATCGAGCTCGACGCTCCAGCGATGAGCACCACGAGGGCAGCGCCGATGAGCTGGGCGAGGATAAACCACGGAGCGGAGGCCGCATCAATTCCGGTGAAGGAGTCGGTCAACACGCGACCGACGGTGACCGCGGGGTTGGCAAAAGAGGTCGACGACGTGAAGAAAAACGCCGCCCCAATCCACGCGGGAACGAGCAAGGCTAAGAGGTGGGCTCGCTTCTGAGCGAGGGCCATCACGATGACGGCCAGCAGACCGGCCGTGGCGATGAGCTCACCGAGAAAGCTCCCCGGTGTGATCCGGGCGTTATCGGAGATCTGCAGCGGCGGCAGGCCGAACATCAGATGGGCCAGCACGGTGCCCAACACACCGCCGAGAAGCTGAAGCACAACGTATAACGCGGCTTCGCGCGGGGGAATGGACCGGCGTGCGGCCATCGCGAGTGTCACCGCGGGGTTGATGTGCGCTCCGCTGATGGGCATCAACAGGGCGACTAACACCCCGAGGGCCATCATGGTGGCGATCTGGTTGATCAGGATCACCACACCCTGGTCGCGGCTCAGTTGCTCGCCCATCAGGCCCGAACCGACCACAGCCATCACAAGCACGGCGGTGCCGAGAAACTCAGAACTCAGGCGAAGCGCTATCGGCATCGAGGGCCCTCTGTGTCGGTAGGTCTTTATTGTGACAGCCACGACGCCTGGAGAGACCCCGCTTGGGGCTCGTTCGCCGAATGTTCACCTCAGCCCGATGCCTCCGAGAGTGGGTGCACCACTAGCCCTCGCGTGTGACTTGGACGTAGTCGGCCGTGTCAGCAGAGTGAACCAGCGCGATTTCAACACCGTTGAACGTCACCGTGTCACCGGGCCGAATGAAGGCCTCAAACCAGTTACGGCAATCGCCGGTAAAGCCATCTTTATAGAGGAAATACGCCCACTTTTGCTGCTCATCGCTGGTTCCACATCCTCCTTGGGTGAAGGAATCGATGCGCTCGACATCCAGCTGGGTATCGACGAAATACACCAGCAGTCCCGATCGGCCGGGGGCCCACGTCTCTGACCAGCCAATCGGACGACGCGATTCGATGACTAACGCTCCCTCATTCTCAAACGGAACGATGGCCAAGCGCTTATCGCCGCCGAACACTTCTCGTGCACCGAGAATGAACTGGGAGGGCTCCGTGAGGTCGTCGGGGGCCATGCAGTGGACTTGGTTGTCGTCAGTCCAGCCGAGCTTGAACTCATCCCAGCCATTGAGCGAACCCGAGAACTCCCCTCGAGCGGGAACTTGAGAGGTTTGTACCGCTAGGGGCCACCCATTTCCGGGACCGTGGTTGTGCAGACCCATCGAATCGAGCATCAGGTAGAGCCAGAAACTCCAGGTGTGCTGGGCTTTGACCTCAGCAGTCAACTCGCCCACATCGCGATACCACCACTCATTACCCGACCAAAAAAAGACCTCTTTGGCTCCCCCCGGGAACGGCAGCGGCACTCCCTCGATGCCCTGAAGCCCCAAGTCGCCCTCAAAGTAATCAACTTCGGGTGACCAATAGGCCATGACACCGTCGAGTTCGTCGTAGTTGAGATCATCGGGGAGGTTCTCGGCGATCATCTGGATGATCTCGTTGGAGTTGCCCTGCCGCTCCTCAAAGCTCAAGTCTCGATTGACCGGATAGTCACGGTGATTCACCGGGAGGGTCATCCACTCATCGACGAGTTGGAAGTTCAAATCCAGCTTTCCTTGCGACCAATAGTCAGCCCACTCCTCCATGAGGTCGAGCTGCGGCCGGAGGTAACCCTGCGGGGTCTGGTCACTGGGTGGCGCATCGTCGAAGGCAACCATGACGGCAATCATGTTGGATTCGCCGGTGACCGGGAGGCTATGTGGCGAAAGTGGAAAGCCAATATTGCCCCGAGATCGCTTGCCGTTGATGGAATACCCCTCGAACGCCTCCCTCGCCGCCGGGCTCTGCCCATCCAGGACTTTGCACAGGTCGACCTCACTCACCGAGGGTGGTTGTGTCCAGTCGGGTGCCCTGGGCTCGGGCTCGGACTCGGGCGTCGGAGTGGGTTCTTCGATGACGGCGGCCGGCTGTTCCTCTTCAACCACCATTTCAGGCTCAACAGTCGCACACCCCGCGAGCACCAGGCCTGCGAGCGACACGAGTGCAACGGGCTTACGCATCATCATCCGCCGGTTCGATCAGCACGTAGTCGAGGTCTTCTCCCAAATAGTCGAGCGTGATTTTCACTCCGGAGTGGGTGACGCTCATCCCCTCGCGAACCAGCATGTTTTCAATATCGTTCGGCACGCATCGGCGATCTTTCACCCAGTCGGGATAGATGTAATAGGCCCATTTCGGGTACTTCGGATCGTTGCCACAGTCGTTGGGCATGTGATCGGTGTGAGTGCCATCTGCGTCAACTTCGTAGACCAACAGCCCCGCATCTTGGGGGTTCCAATCCTTCGACCAGCCAATGGGGCGGCGGGATTCCACAACGAGTACTTTGTGATCGACGGTCCTGATCGCAATCATCTTGCGATCACCGCCATAAATCTCCAGAGGGGTCAACATCACGCGCTCGGGTTGGTCCAGCGTCTCAATGTCCGCGCAGTGCACTTGAGAATCATCGAGCCATTCGAAGAGAAAGGTCTCCCAGGCGGAAAGGGCCCCCGACAGAATTCCGCCGGCCGGGTAAGCACCCTGCCCGAGGCCGGTGGGCCAGCCATTACCCGGCGCGTGACCGTTCATGCCTTGGAAGTGAAGGATGTCGTGAATCCACCACGTCCACAGGTAATCGCGCTTGATGGCGTACGGAATTCCCGAGGCATCCGAATAGTGATAGATACCCCCGGCGGAGAACGGTATTCGCCGCAGACCCTCAGAGGTGTCAAATTGCACTCCTCGAGAGCCCACGCTCTGGAGAAACGCCGTGATGTTGGGGGATAAATAAACAAAAATCGCGTCGGCCGCCGCCAAGTCAATGTCGTCAGGAAACTCGGCGACGACGGCCTTCGCAATCTGTTCCTGGATACCTTTCGTCAACTGCTCAAATTCGTCTTGGTCGTACTGGTTGTCCCCAGCACCCGGGTCGATCGGATAGTCCGCGTGGTTGATGGGCACTTCGACCCAGTCGTCGATGAGCTGGAAGGTGTAGCGAAACTTGCCCTGAGACCAAAATTCGCTCCACTCGGTGATGAGAGCGGTCTGCTCCTCCAAGAAACCATCAGGCACGAGATCAGATGGTGGGGCATCGAGGAAGGACACTCTGGCAGAAATGATGTTGCCTTCGCCAAGCCCCGGAATCTCACCGCGATCGGTTCGCGGGAAGCCCACGTTGTCGCGACCAATGATGTCGCCGCGTTTTTGACCGCGGAAGAGCTCTTTGACATCCGCAGGACGCGGATCCTCGAGTTTGCAGCGAGAAAAGTCCGCCACAGATACCGATTGTTCCCACTCTGGAGGTTCTCGGGGAGGCTCCGGTTCGGGGGCGGGCTCTACCTCAGCGGCTTGGATTTCCGCGACCTCATCAACTTGTTCGGGAGGTTCAAAGGCGGGCGTACACGCCCCGAGGAAGAAGGTACTCGCCAAGGCTAAAGCGGCCGCTCTCTTCCCAGGCACTTCACTACTTAATCAAACAGCCGTCCGTCAGGCAACAACACCACAGCAGAAATAGCTCAGAAACTTGCTCTCATCAAAGAGGTTCGTTCGCACCCGGAACCCACTGATTAAGAGACAGAAAACCGGCCCCACCAACTGGGCGGTTTCTCAACAATTTACCGGGGAACACAGTGTCAGGAAGCAGGCCCAAATGGATGCCGAGACAAGGCAGATACCGCAGCCTCTATCAGGCAACGCATCGTGTTTCCAGCCCGGCTCAGTAGCTATCGAATGTTGGGCTGCTCAGCTTCGGGGGTCAGATTCGCGATTAGGCCTTGTTGGTTAACGACGAGACGGTTCCCCAAGGGCAAGACCGTATTCTCCCGGCTCTGCGCCACCAGAGTGATGGTGTAGGGGCCGTCCGAGAGCAGCGGTAGGCGAAGAGTCCGTTCAAGATGGCCGTCCGACGATACGGCCCCTGAGGACAGCAGCCTTTCAGAGCCATTCGAATCGTCTCTGATGGACAAGACGAATGGGGAGTTCGGCGCCACAGAGAACGCACCAAAAGTTATCTCGGAACCCGCTGCCGACTCTGACACCTGACCCCGGACGGTGAGGAAGATGCCGGGCGTTCCTGTCTTTTCCTCTCCAGAGCTATTCGAATCCGATGATCCTGAACCGTCCGACTCAGCGGCGAACGAAAAAACGGGCGCAGAAAACTCGTATGAGGCGAGTGATATGAGCAGGCCCCCATTCCTTTCCGACGTGACCACCGAGTTCGACAAATCCTCGGTTTGCAAACCGCTATCCGTCACATCCTTTCGCTGGGGGTTCCAGGTCGGTTCCGCAGGAGAGAAACTTGCGCCAAAGATCTGCCTCATCGCGGCTTCAGGCAGGAATGCCTGTAGAGCGCCACTGTTTCGATCGGTGCCACTGGCGTAACGCGGGCCAATCAACTGAAACTGGAAATTGCTTGCCTCAGTGAACCAACTGACGCCTGTCCCCTGATAATTCAGATACCCGCCATCGGTGGTTTCATTGACAAATCCATCAAATGTCTGGGGGGTATAAAAAGCAATATCTTGCCCGATGAGGGC
Source organism: uncultured Cellulomonadaceae bacterium (assembly GCA_913063365.1). Lineage (GTDB taxonomy): Bacteria > Actinomycetota > Actinomycetes > Actinomycetales > Microbacteriaceae > Pontimonas. The sequence continues at coordinate 1,873 of CAJXYC010000056.1, read as the reverse complement.
TTCTGAATCATTGCCACTTCCATTCGGAGTCTCACACTCTGGTGTGGGTTGAGAGAAGCCTGACGTCTCGTCAAACTCGCCAAATGTGCAGGCCTCCCGATACCAGCTAGTGACAAAGGTCATGTCAATTTCGAACAGAATCCAGCTGTCGGACCCTGCAGTTTCGATCGACTTCGAGAAAGAAAAGTCTTCAGCTGTTGTGACCGCGAAGGCTCCGGCCGACAAATCGGTCCCACGCAGACCTTCGATATCGTTGTCCGGATCCGCGGGCTGATCAACCACGGGGTAAGCGATGTGGGCGCTGAGAACATCGCCTGCATTCGGCGCGGTGAATGCGTCGATACTGCCAGAATCTTCCATTCCAATACGGACAGTGAAACCAGCAGACCCCTCTCCGTATACCGCGGATTCATCCTGGAAAAACAAACCCCAGTCCGTGCCGTGAACAAGGGGACTCCCGTCTCGTGAAAGCGATGTGTCTGCCTCGACGAAACACACCTCCGAACCGCGTTTATCTGTACCGCTGATGTCACACGCGACAATTTCGTCGGGCTGCGGGTCGTTGGCAAAAGACTCTGGCCCATTGAAAAGGGTCGCGAAAACGACAAGGCTCAACGCCGCGGCAAAACCAGTTCGGGGGAACCGCATCCTCATAGATAATCCGCTTGACCGGACTACGGCAAGACCAGACCTAAAAATCACCGGTCAAATCCGCCTGTGGCCCTTGAGGTAGTTTCACCCGAGAGGATTTTGTCCACAGAGGTGGCCAAAGTGCTGCTGCATTGCTTGGGTTCCCCAAAGAATGCTCCCGAAACTGCCGCGCCTGCAGATTATGGGACCTGATGGTAGGGCGGTATACCCCCCGGGACTCGAACCCGGAACGCACTAATTACGGGTCAGTGGTCCGCCCGGATTCAGCACCGGGGTCAGCCGACCGCCAAGAGCAGTTCACCGGAGTCAGACACACTTCCGGCAAAGCGCCAGCCTGCTGTGCTCCCCCAGTCAATCAGTTGTGCTGTGGAGGTCAGCGTGACTCCCGAGGTCACCAACTGCCGCACCAGCTTTCCCTTGGTTGCCTTATTGGCATGTCCCACAGCCGCAGCTTTGTCGAAGTCTTTGACCACCTTCACAAACACCCCCGCACCCTCGGGCAGGGGTGCCAGAGCGCGATAGCCTTCGCTGCGCAGGTCGATGGTGAACTCTCCCTCCCAGATGGTTTCTGAGTGCGCCTGCCAGCGGGCCTTGAGGGAATCTCCCGGCAGTTTTGAATCGAAGGACAGGCGGTAGCGCGGGATCGGGTCGGAGGCCCGCAGCGGGCCAAAGAGAGCCGAAAACAACCACACCACCTGATTGGCGTGGGCTCGGTCGTCGGACTCGAGCGATTGTGCGTCCAGTGCGTCGAACAGCACCCCGGTATACCGCTCGAGTGCGGGCATCACCGGAGAGTCACGAAGCTCCTGGTTGGCCGCAATCCACTCGTCGCCTTTGGCCCCAAGCCCGAGAGCTTTTTTCGCCGCAGCCCCATCGCCACACAGCTCCGCTAGGTCGGCCGCGATGGCCTGGCGAACGGGTTCCAGTTCGGGCAGAACCAACTGGTCCCAGTCCAGCGAAGAACCTTCGAGGCCGCCGGGGGTTTTGGTTTCGGAGGGGGGTAGGACGATACGCATCGTCGTTAGACGATTTCGGCTTGCCCCGCGACGATGGTCACCTGGTTGTTGTCGACCGAAAGGAAGCCATCTTCGGCGCGGGCGGTGATTTTCTCACCCGAACCCGTGGTGATGCGCACTTCACCGGCGGCGAGGACACCCAGGGTGGGCTCGTGACCGGCGAGGATGCCGATTTCGCCCTCGGTGGTCTTGGCGACCACCATCTC
>CAJXYC010000055.1 GCA_913063365.1 uncultured Cellulomonadaceae bacterium | reverse complement strand
GTCGACACCGACGGCGGCCCCGGAGGCGGCGAAAACGAATCCGCCACCGCAGAACCAGAACCCCCACCCACCAACACACCCACAACCAACACCCACACCACAACAACACCCACACCACGCACACCACCACGCAGACGCAGGCCGCTACTGAGCATGAGTGCCTCCTACGAGCGCTGTCTCCTGCTCCTCATCGTCTTTGCGTCGACGTCGCTTGAAGAGGACAAACCACCAGCGACGCGGCAACACGAGCAAGACGACCAGCGCTGCGAGAACTCCCAGCGCGATGTACTCCCAGTTGGATTCGACAAAACCGGGAGCAGAAAAACTCGGGCGATCTGCCGCGGTGAGTTCAAAATCCGGCCCTTGGAGGGAAAAGACAAATTCCCACTCGCCTCCAGTGAAGCCGTTTTCGGGGCGATAGGCCAGGCGCTGCTGGGTGATGCCCGGGGGAAGCTCGGCCAGGGTCGCGATCGTGACCGGCTCTAGCCCCGTACCGACTCCGCCGGGGGTGGCGACAAAACTGACCGGACCCTCGATGCGGCGCAGACTGTTGTTCACCGCGACAATGAGATCTGCGGTCACCACTCCACCGTCGGCGTCACGTGTGGGCTGGGCGTCGACCAGCTGAAAGCTCACTGTAGGAATTTCCATTTCGATCACGCGAGACTCATCGGGGCCAATCTCAAACTCCACTACCTGTTTCTGGAGCCCCTGCACGTCAAATGTGGCCCGATAGTTGCCGGGAACGACGTCTCTCACCAGCTCGGTCCCCGTGATGCTTTCCATCAGGACTTCGCCGGTGACCCCGTCGAGATACGACAGAGAGATATTTCCCAGTGCGGGCAGCCCTGTCGCGTCACTGACCGGCCGGATCGTCACCGTGGCTGACTCACCCACGATTTCGACGAAGAACCGACCGGCAATGGCGGGAATGTAGAGACTGCCGCTCTCGTCATCCTCACGCTCGATATTGGTCGGGGCGATGGTGGCGATGATCTCGTACTCACCCGGTGGTGCTGCTTCGGAGACATTAATGGCAAAGTCGTAGTCGCTCATTTGGCCAGGCTCGAGGACCAGCGGGACCTCGACGAGGGGCTCGAGCTCGATGCCGGCCGGAAGACCGGCACTGAGTTCAACTTCGACCAGCTCGTCACCGGTGTTCTGGACATACATTCCGGTTTCCACACGACCCGACTCGCCGGCCACGAACGGGAAGACGGCTCCGGTGAAAAAGTCGCTGCCTCCGCCAATACCTAAGGCTGAATGCGCCGATGGAGCGGCAAGCCCGACCCCGAGAGATCCTGCGAGAAGGGCCACCAGGGAATACGCCAGCCACCGCACGACTCGTGAGGACATACTCCGCATCCGAAACGTTCCTTCTCTCACGACTCCATTCACCACCGCGACATCCTGTGGGCCCTCTCATTGAGGGCCCACAGGATGGCTACGGAGTTACGCCATCGAAGTAGTTACCGGTGAAGTCGGTATCCGCGGCGTCGTAGATTCCCATAGTGACCGTGTTTGAGTACACCTCGTTTCCATACGCAGCACCGCCCTGGTAGTCGAGGGTGCATTGATGCTCCGCAGGCGTCTGCGCTGCTTCCTCGCTACCAACAGTGCTGTTCGACGCCGCAACGTCTTCCAGGAGGGACTGATTTGTCCCGGTGATCACGTCGACCTGGGGAGCCCCAGTAGCCGGAATCTGCCACGTGCCATCACCGTTGTCCAGACGCAAATCAAGCTCAGTGGCGCCAGGTGCAGTGGGCTCCTCGTTACCGTTCGATGACTCGTCGTAAGCGGAGGTCTCCACACACACAAAGCGAACTTTCACGTTCCCTGAGGTGGGAGCATCATCCGCAGCATCGGCAAGTTCCAAGGTGTCGGTGACGCTGTCCCGGGTCGCCTCGAAGGCTGTTGCCTCGATGGTGATGTCCGAGGTGTCATTGGCCAGGTAGTCCGGGGTGGTAATCGGGGCGATAGTTTTGGCTTGCTCCGGAACTACTGTCTGGAAATCCTGCGCGGTACGAGTGGTGGTCAGTGCGCCGTAGTACAGCATGTCGTATCCGGCCGTTGTCGAAATATCTCCAGTGGACGTCTCGATACCATCGGCCTGGACTGACTGTACCCATTGGGCCGCTACATCAACAGAGGTTCCACTGTTGTCATAGTCCGGCGGCTGGGTAACGGCGATGGCTCGCAGATACCAATCGTCCGCACTGTTCGCCATCGCGTGCGAGAGCTGGAAGCGGAACTTCACTTCTTTGGTATAGGCACCGGGCGTACCCGTATCCGTGACGACCTCAGGAGCATAGGCAAGATGCGTGTGGGCAGTAGCGTCCTCCATCTTGACGCCGTAGACCGCGTCGTCGACTGTGCCATCACCATTCAGGTCCACCGTGACAGTGGCATCGGCTGAGGTCACATCTGTCGGCGTGCCATCCCCGTCTACGTCTCCGCCGAAATAGGTGATCGCCATCGTGTCGGCTGGGCTCACAGAGGCTGGCCCATCGTCGTTGAGCAGCGTTCCACCCTGCGCAAAACCGCACCGAGTCGCCAGGTCCGAATCGGACGCATTCCCGACGTCGGACACAATGCTCGTTGGGTCATCCTGGAACAAACACAGGGACACCACGGTGATGGTTTGGAGATCAGCGTTAGTCGTCACGGTCACCGGGACCTCGAAGATGGGGCGGTCTGTTGCGGCCGGAGTGCCCCCCTGCTTCCCCGGCTTAAACCCTGTAAAGGTTTCGGTTGCGGTGCTCACGAGCGGATCCTGTGTGTTGTCCAGCTCCACTACGGTGCCGATTTCGATTTCTGGTGGATCCTGAACGGCATAAAACTGGTCAGCCTGAGCGATTTGGGTGCTGATCGCCAACGTCGTGGCGGTGACAATTGCTCCGGCAAGGGTGTGACGCGGAGACATGCGCATGACGCAACCTTTCGAACGCGGGACAACGGCGCTAACCCTGTCAGTCTCGCCAGCCTGCGCCCGATGGGAGACGCGATGCCCTTTCCCTGGGCCAAAAAAGCACCCAAAGCGGTCCACTCGCTGGGGTGTGGCCCGGTCAGGGAGTTAGGGAACGCTGTCGGCAGTGTCGAGACGAACTAAACAGTAGGCTCCACTCCGACACCGTCACCGCCAGGACATTTGGCGGTCTGAGCGGCGCTCGGATTACTTGCGATATTCGCTATCGACCCGCCAATCAATGCCGAACTCTTCGGGGACATACACGTCTTCGTCCTCGTCATCACGTCGGCGGCGCCGCCACAGAATAAACCACCAGAACCAGCCGATCAGAGCCAGTCCGAGAACGAGGACGACGAGCAACCACGCTCCACCTTCAGCCCCGATGCCGAAGCCAAAGGCTCCGAGCAGACCGGCGCCCGCCTCCGCGCCGCTTCCCTGATCCTCAGCTGAGGGAACAACAGGAGGCGCGCTCACCACTTCGACGCCGAGAGATACTGACCGCAGCTCGCCGTCTTGATCGAGGGCGTTGAGCTGAAGGGTGTGAATGCCCTCATCGATATCCGCGGGAACCGGGAGTCTGGCCTCAAACCCTCCCTGGGCGTCGATCGCCACAGCACCAATGAAGCGCGGAGTGGAGAACAACCAGGCTTCCGCGTCGGTGCCCGGAGTGAATCCTGAACCGGTCACCCTCGCCCAGGTGCCCTGGACCAGCTCGACTCGTCCCGCGGCGTTGAGTTCGCGGGGCTGTTCAGTGTCGTCTTCAGCCTGGAGCTCGAGGGTGAAATCACCCCCGTCAATGACGACCGATTGCGGCGAGGCTTCACGCAGGGTGACGCCGCTGATGGGCCCATCTGGTCCGATGGTGATGACCTGTCCGGCGGCAAGTCCGCCCAATCCCCCGCCGGGCCCATCGAGGCTTCCCTCCCCCGAGGAGTCACGACCTGGAATATCGGACAGCGGCACGGGGCCAATCGTGGGAACTCCCGTCACCCGCTCATCTTCCACCGCGGGCAGCACGGAAAAGGTCGCCGAAATCGTGGATGGCTCGTAGTTGGGGTCAGTGATGGAGGCCTGCACGGTGTAGTCGCCGGGAGAGCTCGGTAGTCCACCGTTGGGGAAGGTGATGTCGGTGTCCAGCCCCGGGGGAGAGGTCACGACGCGGGGAAGACCCGTCGCACCTTCCACCCAGGTCAATCCGGAGACAAAACGTAGCTGAGCGGCAGCGGGATCAATCCGACCCGTCAGCGGACCGGGTGAGGTGAGGGTGTAGTTCTTCGCGTTATCTCCGGTGAGACCCAGGGTGTAGTTCACTGCCTGGACTCCGGCATTAGCTGAGACGAAGGTTCCCGTCCGGGCACCGGTGAGCGACACCGCCGACCCCGCCTCGGCAACGTTAACCAGGGTCGCCCCCGCTAGCGAGGCTCGGGTGGACCCGTCGTAGGTCTTGGGAAGGACGCGGAGTCCCGACACGGTGAGCTCCCGCGTGGTGATCTCGACTTCGGGCACCGGCTGGGTGAGCGCGTAGTTTGGCGCATCGACGCCGGTGAGAGTGATCTCGGTGGTGACATCGTGGCTGCCGACATCGGCTGAGTCGGCTTCGCCCTCTTCGTTATTGGCCACCGACAGCACATCACCCTCGACAACTCCGACCAGTGCCCCGCCGTCGAGCTCAACAGTCGTCGTCCCGTCGTAAATTCTCTCGACACCTTCTACTCCCTCGAAGGTGACCGGCGCGGGGGTAACGGTGACGGTGTGAGTCCCACCCACGAGCGTGTAGTTACTCGCGAGGCCTTCGTTTTCGCCATCGCTGAGTGTGAAACCTGTCGCCCCCTCGACGGGGTCCTCGGTGGGCGGGGCATCTTTTTCGAGAGTCAGCCCGACGCCGGCGTTTTTCGTCGCAATCCACCCCGCGCCCTCGACCACCAGGGTTTCGTCACCAACCAGACCCGTGTCGGCCACGTCGCGAGAGGTAATCGCGATATCACTGGCCTCAATCAGACGTGTCGCGTCGTACACCCGGGTACCGTCGAGGTGAACCGGCCGCTCAACAATGTTGGCGCTGCCCGTCCCCGCGGTGGTGACGAGGTTGTAGTTTCCCTGGTCGGCCCCGCCCGAAATGCTGATATTCGAGAACGAGACGCCTTCGCCGTCCTTGACATTCTTTCCATCAAATGTCGCGGTGAAGTCGAATTCAAGGTCGTCTTCGACTCCATTGACTGTCACGCGGTCGTCGTCGAAGGTTCCCACCGGAACATCCGTCGTCCCGTCGTAGATTTTGTCTTCCGCGCTGAAGTTCGACAGGGTCAGGTTTGTCGGCGTGATGCTGGCGGTCGTCGTGCCGGAGGGAGTTTGGAGTGCGTAGTTGCCCTGGTCGGCCCCGCCTGAAATGGAGATGTCGGACACCGTGACGGTCTTATCTTGACCGACGTTCTTGTCCGAGAACGACGCCGTCCAGTCGAAAGACAGGTCGTCGCCGGCGATACGGTCATCATCGAAAGGGTTGTTGCCGTCATTATCGGCGTCGACCCCGCCGTCGTATTCTTTGTCCACGATGGCAAAGCTGTCGAGGGTCAGTGGAGCGGGGGTAATTTCTGCGGCACTTGAGCCCGTATCGTCTACCGCATCCGTGGAACCTCCTGTCCCATCGCCCAGATTCCACTCCGCTGCATCCACGCCACTGCTGATTTCGATACTTGAGAAGACGACTTCCTTGTTTTGACCAACGTTCTTATCGCCGTAAAACAGCTTCCAGGTGAAGTGGAGTTTGTGATCGTTCGCGGTCGAATCTCCATCCCCTGAGTCCAACTCGCTCAGACTCGTGATTACGGTCTGGCCGCCATCGAGAGAGATGTTGAACTGACTCGACCCATCGACTGACGTGACCGTGCAGGGTTCGGAATCACCGGGACAGACAATGCCCGTTTCTCCCACCCCTCCTGTGGTTTCATCGCCCTTGAGGTCGGTTGAGGCGTCGTAGACCTTTGTCGTGTCTGGGGTCGCAAACACGGTGAAGTTTTCCGGTCTCAGCGTTCGCGACGGGGTTGCCGTAAGGTCCGTCCTCGACGCCCGGTACTGTGTCCCATCATTCAGCTCGACGTAAAGCTGAAACTGATAGGTGGTTCCATTATCGAGAGGAGCGCCGTTGAACTGGCTTATCACCGTATCGTTCGTAAATTGCTTGCTGTACGAGGTAATCGAGACCGAGTCGGGGTAACCCTGGTCCTTTTCCCCGTATTCGATCACAACCGTCCCCGCAACGGCCTCCCATTGAATTGTTACCTGCTGGTCACCCTCAATGCGACCCGACCTGAGCGTGGGAGTTGGGTCGAGAGTGCTTGTTGGGGTTACCTCCCACGGGCTAGTGTCGAACTCGAAGGACGACGAAGTCACACAGACCGCGATAGAGTAATTCGTTTTGGCGTCTAAGCCCGTCACGTTGAAAGACGAGGTCGAGGACCCGCTCGTCAAGCCCCCAGTCGTATTGCAGTCCTGCCCGACCAAGTCAGGCGCATTACCTTCGTAGACACGGTAGATCAGCTGGCTCGCGTTGGAGGGCAGACTGAATGAAACGTCGAGTTCAAACACGTCCGCAGACACCGTCAGAGTCGGGGCATCTAAGGGCTGCCCCTCGAAGACATTCGAGACGGTAAAGAGCCCTGATTCATACGTTCCACGAGTCTCCACGTAGGCGTGTATTTCGAACGTGGTCGATCCGGAAACCGTCAATTCGCTGGGAGCGGTAACTGCAAAACTGCAAGTCCCCGACGAGCAGGTGAAGGCGTCACTTCCGCCGACAGACTGATCAGTAGACGCTTGGGGAAAGAAAAACCGGTAATCCCTGGGAATGAATGGTCCGGTGTTGTTATCTGGTTCAAGATCACCCGGGTAGGTGAATTCGATCGTGAGGGTGTTTCCAGAAAGTCCTGTAACTGCGACACCAGTCGGAGTCCAGCTGTAGGCGAAAGCCGGACTCACAATCACAGTCAACTGCATTATCAAGGCAACCAATGAACCAAGACCCACGAGCAACCACTTCGGGGCGACACCGGCTGAGAGAGATACTTGGAGCCTTGGCCGCCTAGAAAAGAGCGCAGAGATCTTCTTCACACCGCTGCTCTTGGCCCAAGCGACCAGAGCTCGCTCAAACCATCTGGGGCGCTTCACACGAGAACCCCATAGTCGCCTGGACATCCGAGCCCTGCCCGGGAACTGGAGGGGGCTTTGCACGGCCCAATTGTCTTCGGGCAGAGCTCCTCTGAGGCCAGACTGGCGGCTGAACGAGCCAATGGTGGACTGATTATGGACCAGGCTCTTGAGGTGTTAGATAGTCCCAACCCGATGTCTGAAAGGCTTAAACCAGGCCTCGCAGCAATCAGATCAAAATTTTACCCTGAGTTCGCGGGCTCTGGGCGTTCAACAGACACACGTCGCGCGGACCAGAACCGCTGAAGATAGCCGATATGTCTTGGTAGAGGGTTCCTCACCCCAGAGCGAACGCCTCGATGGGCGGACACGCACACACCAGATTCCGGTCCCCAAACGCCTGGTCCACCCGTCCCACTGGTGGCCAATATTTGCCAGCCACCCGCGGATCAGCTCCGTGCTGGGAGCTGTCCACCCCATCCACGGCCGGATAGGCGGCGAGCGTGCGGGAGTAGGGGTGTGACCAGTTGTCACTGATGGCCTCGGCAGCGGGGTGCGGGGCGTTGGTCAGTGGGTTGTCCTCTGCCGGCCACACGCCGTCTTTGACCGCGCGGGATTCTTCGCGGATACGAATCATCGCGTCGATGAAGCGCTCCAGTTCACCGAGGTCTTCGCTCTCGGTGGGCTCGACCATGAGCGTTCCCGCGACCGGAAACGACATAGTCGGTGCGTGAAAGCCATAGTCCATGAGCCTCTTGGCCACATCGTCGACACTCACCCCGGTTTCTTGGGTGATGGGCCGGATGTCGAGGACCACTTCGTGGGCAACGAGTCCGTTTTCTCCCAC
>CAJXYC010000054.1 GCA_913063365.1 uncultured Cellulomonadaceae bacterium | reverse complement strand
AGCTCGGCTTCGGCCTTCGCAGTCGCCGCGGAGGATGTCGCCAGCGTTTTCTCCGCCTCTTCCACCCGGCCCATCACCTCGAGCTCGACGTCTTCCAACACCGCCAGACGCTCGCGAAGGGTGGCGAGTTCGTGCTCGAGGCCCACTGCATCCTTAGCAGAGCTTGTCTGTTCAGAGCGTTCCTGGTCCTGTGCGATTCGCTTCTCGACCAATTCGACATCGTTTTCCGCCCGGGAGAGCTCTGCTTGCAGCTCTTCCAGCGCGTGCAGTCCCTCGCGCTCGGTGGCCCTGGCCGCCGCGAGAGCCGCTTCAGCCTCGTCCACGCGCTCCTGCTCAGGGAGTTTCTTGAGAGTGGCGGCAGTCCTCGCCAGCTTCACATCGAGGTCTTGAAGATCAAGCAGACGCTTCTGGTCAGCGGGATCGGCTTTCACAAGACTCCTCCCTTCTGGCGTTCATCGCGCGATACGGCCCGTGCTATCCGGGGTGGACGACGAATGTCCACGGGTCGGTCACGACCTCACTCACCGTCACAGTGAGGTCAGAAAATTTTTTCTCTAAATCAGCCTTCACTCCATCCAGGAAAAACCACTCCGACGCAAAATGGGACACGTCGATCAGCGCGGGCCCCTCCCCGTTGAGCCGCTCTTCAGCGGCTTCGCTCGCCGGGTGGTGGCGCAGGTCGGCCGTGATGTACACATCGGCTTGCCTGACAGCAGGGTGGCCGAGGAGTGAATCCCCCGCCCCGGTGCAGACGGCGACCGTGCTGACCTCCAGGTCAGGGTCCCCAGAGACCGCCACACCACGCGCGGTCTGCGGAAGAAGACTCCCGACCGTGCTCGCCAAGTCGTAGAGGCGGACAGGTGTGGGAAGAGTCCCGACACGACCAATACCTCGGTCCTCGCCAGGCTCTGCCGTAATCGGCACAGACCCCTGTAGTCCCAATGCATTGGCCAGCCGATCGGACGTGCCACCGGGCGCGGCATCGGCATTGGTGTGGGCAGAGAACAGGGCAATTCCCGCCCGAATCAACTCGGCAATGAGCTTGCCTTTGTAGCGGTCCTCTGCGACAGAGGTCACACCGCGAAGAAGCAGCGGGTGGTGGGCGATGATGACATCCACACCCTGACTCACAGCCTCGTCGACAGTCTCCCGAACAACATCGACAACCAAAAGAGCCTTACTCACCGTGTCGGTCGGGTTCCCTGTGACGAGACCGACCGCATCCCAGGACTCAGCGGACTCTGCTGGCCACCACTCGTCGCAGACGGCCTTCAGTTCGGCGAGCGTCGTCACTCTGTCCTCGACCGGCGGTCAGTGGTCACCACACCACCTTGAATACCAGCAAACAATGACACCACGAGGCTCAACACCAGAGCCGCCAGCGGTCCGATATTCCAGAGAGCGATATCCAGCCCACCTTGTGCCAATAGGGGAAGTAGGTACCCCGTCCAGGACAGTGCTGAGGGCTCCAGTGCACTCACACCCCAGCCCACCACGATGGCCGCTAGGAACCCGACAAACGGAGCAGTCCGGAAGCGAGGAAAGTCGCCGCTCGAGCCCGCGATGACACGCGGGTCGAGGAAGCTTCGACGGGTAATGACCTCTCCCGTGAACGACCCCACCCAAGCGGCTGCCACCACCCCGAGGAACAGAACAACCGGAATAATCACCGCGCCCAGATCGGTGAGGAACACCACTAGGGAAATTGCCAAGAGCGACGCCACCGCGCTTGCAATTGTCGCCGCCAGGTAGCGGGGCATGGCAATACCCACACTTAGCAGTGCATAGCCCGATGAGTGCAGCGCCAACGAGGCGATGCCCAACAGCGGGAGCGAACCGAGGGCGATAGCGGGGATGGGGTACCACAGCGGGGCATCATCGAGAAGCGCATCAAACGGGTCGCTGAAAAGGGCTTCAGTGAACTCGGGGGATGATCCTCCGAGCACGGCTCCCCAGGCGAGCAGGATGACGACCGGAATAACAGCAGCCATCGCGCTGACTGTCGCACTCGCGGCTCCCGCTCCCGGATAGTGAAAACGCGCGAGGTCCCCACCGAAATGGGCCCAAAACACGATGAGAGCCGCCATCACCACGGAGAGGCCGCCCACAACGGCGCCAGCGCTTGCATCCGGCAGCGAGGCCGCCACACCGGAGACAACGGGGAGGGTGACAAGAACCAGGCCCACCAGCGCCAACGACCCAAGACCTGCGCTCACCCACAGGGTGACCGCGATGACCGAGCGGCCCGCTACTGCCAGACCGGAGGCAATGAGGGCGAATACCGCCGCCAAGATAACCAGCATCAACGCAGGCTCGCCGTTCCAGTAGTTGGACTCCACGAGGACACCGGTGGCGACCCACGCTGCCGACCAAATCACCACCGCCGCCACGGCCAGTCTGACCAGCAGCATGAGCACGCTCGGCACAATGTTTCCCGCCATTCCGAAGGCAGAGCGGGCTGTGATGAGAGTCGGCAGGCCTAGACGAGAACCCTGCAGTGTCGAGACAACCACGGGAATCGCTGCCAACGCTGTGCCGGCGACCGACGCCAACACCGCCTGCGTCAAACTCAAGCCTGACGAGACCAGCCAGGTACCCAGCAGAAAAACGGGGATTGGTGTACCGATTGCCCACCACGCCCACAGCACCTTCAAGAGCGAATCGGCGCGTTGATTTTCTGGCGTGGGCTCCGCACCGATGTGGTCAAACCCGAATCGGGCAGGCTCCTCCGGCGCGAGATCAGCCAAGGGAACTTCTTGCGCTTCCTTGGTGTCGAGCACTTCCTTGACGGTGAGTACCTCGTGGGATTCCACTGACACATCAGTCACGGAGCCATCGCCGGTGACCGTGACTTCATCCACCCGGACATAAGTCTCTTCCACCTCGATAGCTTCTGTTTCCGGAAGCTCTGCGACGGGTTGCTCTTCGGAATCGTCTGCGGGAACTTCGGCCAGAGGCCACGCATCTGTGGGCGGACTCTCGGCATGCTCATCGTGCAACACCGCCTCAAACGAACCCTCTTCTGCTGGCGTCTCCTCTGACACGGTTTCGTCTGCGACAGGGTCGGTCTCCGCGACAGACTCCTCGAGATTCACCTCGTGACTCTCCTCCGGAGCTTCCTCTGGCTCTGGGTCTGGCAAATCCGCTGGAAGTTCAGTGAGGACCTCCTCGGACGCCTCACCCTCGTCGGCCACACCCTCGGCGGAGTCAACAACGGCCGAATCTTCCGCCACATCAACTGGCGCTTGCGCTTGAGCGGGTTGAAGTTCTTCTACCGGGACACCTTCGAATGTCGCGCGCCCCTGGAGGACAATGTCGTCGGCTTCTTCCTCGGCATAGCTTTGCCGAATGAGAGCTTCCCAGCTCTCGAACTCTTCATCCTCGCGCTTGCGCAGCTCCATTTGCTCTTGAAGGGCACCGATCAGCGCGGAGGTGTCGCTTCCAGAAGCCCCCATCGAGGCCATAATTTCCTGGTCCGACAGCGACGAACGAACTGGTGGAGCGAGAGGCGCCTTACCCCCGACGCTCGGAGCTGAAGGGGGTGTCACGAGAGGCGGTGGCGTAACGGGGGCACTGGGAATCGACTGTCCCGTCGGGGTGGGAGTGGGAGGAGCATCCGAAGCAGACTCCCCCAGGTGGAGGGGAACCTCGGTCTCTTCTGATGGTGGCGTGAACGTCGAACGCCGGCGGGGGGCTTCGTCGTTGGTGTCTTCATTTCCCGCGTCACTCATGGCCTCAACCCTACGATGTCTCCGGATTATTCGTGACGGGTGAACGGCGCCCCGCAAGGATGACGGCGAGCACAATGAGGGCAATACCCAGTCCACCCTGAACGTCAAACCGCTCCCCGACAATCCACACCGCGAGAAGCGTCGCCACGGCGGGCTCAACCAAGGAAATTAACAACACGGCGCTGGACTTCAGCGAACGCATCGCCCAGGTGTAGAGCAGGTAGCTAATCACCATGGGACCGGCAATCAGATACCCCAGCCCTACAAGATCGCTGCCGGCTCTCAGCAGCGCACTTCCGCCAAAGAGCGCGACACCCAATAGCGGCAGCGATGCTGCCCCAAACACCGCTCCGGCTGTCGCAAGCGGCGCGTAGCCCTGGCGAATAATCCTCGCGATGGCGTAGGAGTAAGTGCCGTAGCAAAAACCCGCCAGCACGGCGGCCACCAGACCCAAGCCCCACCTGTCCGGGTCAGCGGCGGTGTCGTCGTGTGACGACGTGGACAGCGACAGAATTCCTGCGGCTCCGGCGAACATGGCCCACCACCACAAGGCCGACGGGCGATGCCGGTCGATTCGCCACTCCCACGCGGCACCAACCAAGGGACCAAGACCAATCGCGACAATGTTGCCCACGGCGACACCCGCCAGGTCCATGCCGGTGTAGAACGCGAGCGGGTACACCACGACGGTGACCGCCCCAAGCAACAACCACGGTCTTTCCTGCTGGCCCCGCCATAGCTGGAGAGCTCGTTGTCCGCCGAGGGCGGCAATCACAAGACCTCCGCCGCCGAGTGTGACGGCGCCGATGGTGAAGGGGTCCAACGTGTCGCCGAGGAAAAAGGCCACCGTCCCGGTACTGCCCCAGAGCACCGAGGCAACAACGACAGCGAGTGTCGGGGCGGAATGCCTCACCGCTCCCCCTTTCCCAGATGCCGCACTATGGTGTGAACCGACCGATCCACGCCCACCGAAAGGACGAGCTGATGAACGCCAGCGAGAGGTTCGCCGCCTGGCAGCGCGCACGGATGCACCTCATTGTCTCCCAGATTGCGCCGACAGCCCTCCTCATCACCACCATTGCCCTCCTGCAGTTTGGGCTGGCCGAGACGTCCCTGGCCACGCGCGTGGCCACCCTCGGGATCCTGCTCGCTTCAGGAATTTTGGGGGCCTTGGTTCAGTTCCAATCAGCCTCGGAAGCAGAGCGGATTGGCAAAGATCTCGCGGGCGGAGAATACGGGGACACTGTCTCAGGGTCACTCGGATGGCTGTGGGTGCCGAAGTTCCTCACACCCGCGGTGTTTGTCGTGATTTACATCGCTCTGGTGTGGGCGATTTTGTTCTGATTCGGTGGGCCCGGAGGGACTCGAACCCCCGGCATCCACGGTGTAAACGTGGCGCTCTAACCAACTGAGCTACAGGCCCTAACTGCGTCGCTCAGCATATCGCGTGACCGACTGCTCCCCCGGAAAGCACCTGCCGGGTGAGGTGGGCCATGGCTAGACTATTGAGACCGCCACGGACGACTGGCAACCCCGGTCACCGTGTGCCGACAAGGACTCTCCCGACCAGGAACGAGGGCACCGATGGCAGTTAACGACCAAGACCCGTACTCCTTCACGCCGATGGATTCAGACCCGGCGGAAACCGCCGAATGGCGAGAATCACTCGACGGGGTGGTGTCCCAATCCGGACACCAGCGGGGCCGAGAGATCATGCTCTCGCTTCTCAAACGGTCGAAAGAACTGCACCTCGGGGTCCCCATGGTCCCGACCACCGATTACCTGAACACAATTGCGACGGAGAACGAACCAGACTTCCCGGGTAACGAGGAACTCGAGCGCCGCTACCGAAGCTGGATTCGTTGGAACGCCGCCATCATGGTCCACCGTGCCCAGCGTCCCGAGGTCTCAGTCGGCGGTCACATTTCGACCTACGCGTCGTCTGCCTCGCTCTACGAAGTGGGACATAACTGGTTTTTCCGAGGTCCGGACCACGCCACTGGCGGCGACCAGGTCTTCTACCAAGGGCACGCCTCGCCTGGAATGTATGCGAGAGCTTTCCTCGAGGGCCGGCTCAGCCAAGACCAACTAGAAGGTTTCCGTCAGGAAAAGTCACACCCCTCCGGCGGCCTTAGTTCCTATCCGCACCCGCGTCTGATGCCGGAGTTCTGGCAGTTCCCCACTGTTTCGATGGGTCTCGGGCCCATTCACGCGATCTACCAAGCTCAGCTCAACCGCTACCTCGCCCACCGCGGAATTAAGGACGCAGCGGACCAGCACGTCTGGGCCTTCCTTGGCGACGGCGAGATGGATGAGATTGAGTCCCGCGGCGCCCTGCATGTCGCCTCAAACGACGACCTCGACAACCTGACCTTTGTCATCAACTGCAATCTCCAACGTCTCGACGGTCCCGTTCGGGGTAACGGAAAAATCATTCAAGAGCTCGAGAGCTACTTCCGTGGTGCCGGCTGGAACGTCATCAAAGTGGTGTGGGGCCGTGAATGGGATCCACTCCTCCAAGCCGACGACGAGGGGGCGCTGCGCGACCTGATGAACCGGACCCCGGACGGCGACTTCCAGACCTATAAGGCCGAAGACGGCGGATTTATCCGGGAGAACTTCTTCGGTCGCGACCCCAAGACCCTCAAGATGGTCGAGCACATGACAGACGACCAGATCTGGGCATTGCGCCGAGGAGGACACGACTACCGGAAGGTCTACGCCGCGTTCCAAGCTGCCGTGAACCACAAGGGTCAGCCCACGGTCATCCTCGCCAAGACGGTGAAGGGCTATGGATTGGGCCCGAGCTTCGAGGGGCGAAACGCGACGCACCAGATGAAGAAGCTCACGCTTGACAACTTGAAGACGTTCCGCGACGACATGAGAATTCCGATTTCAGACACGGAGTTGGAAAAAGACCCGTATCAACCGCCGTTCTATCACCCGGGCGACAACGACGAAGCCATCCAATACCTGCGCGAGCGTCGCCGGGAGTTGGGCGGATACGTTCCCCAGCGCCGAAGCGTCTATACGCAAGTCGCGCTGCCGGACAAAAAGGTCTACGACGTCGGGAAGAAGGGCTCTGGAAAACAAGACGTCGCCAGCACAATGGCTTTTGCAAGGCTGTTCAAAGACCTCCTGAAGGACAAGGACTTTGGCCATCGTTTCGTGCCGATTATCCCGGATGAGGCCCGCACATTTGGAATGGACGCCTACTTCCCCACCGCGAAGATTTATAACCCGCACGGCCAGAACTACGTCTCCGTGGACCGTGAGTTGCTCCTTGCCTACAAAGAAAGCCCCCAGGGCCAGATTCTTCTGCCGGGCATCAACGAGGCCGGAGCCGTCGCGTCGTTTATTGCCGCTGGAACCAGTTATGCCACTCACGGCGAACCGCTGGTCCCGGTGTATGTGTTCTATTCGATGTTCGGATTCCAACGCACGGGAGACCAGTTCTGGGCAGCCGGCGACCAGATGGCGAGAGGTTTCATTATCGGAGCCACTGCGGGACGCACCACCCTGACCGGTGAAGGTCTTCAGCACGCCGATGGTCATTCCCATTTGATTGCGGCCACGAACCCAGCCGTCGTCGCCTATGACCCTGCTTTTGGCTACGAGATCGCCCACATTGTCGAGGCAGGTCTCGAGCGGATGTATGGAGGTCAGCACCCAGACCCGAACGTGATGTTCTACATCACGATGTACAACGAACCCATCCCCCAGCCGGCAGAACCAGAGGGGCTCGATGTCGAAGGCGTCGTGAAGGGAATGTACCTGTTCCAGAAAGCCACCGAGGAGCACAGTTCCAGGGCCACAATTCTCGCCTCGGGCGTCGCGGTGCCGTGGGCGCTGGAGGCACAGGACCTTCTCGCGAAAGACTGGGCCGTCTCGGCAGATATCTGGTCGGTGACCTCGTGGAGTGAATTGCGCCGAGACGGACTCCGGGCAGATGAGCACAATTTCTTGAACCCTGATGAGCCAGCGCAGACGGCGTTTGTGACCGAGAAGCT
This sequence comes from uncultured Cellulomonadaceae bacterium, assembly GCA_913063365.1. Taxonomy (GTDB): domain Bacteria; phylum Actinomycetota; class Actinomycetes; order Actinomycetales; family Microbacteriaceae; genus Pontimonas. The sequence goes on along the minus strand of CAJXYC010000054.1, from coordinate 374 downwards.
TCAGGGCGCGAAGGGCCCGATTGTGGGTGTGAGCGATTACATGCATCAGGTACAGGACCAGATCCGGCAGTTTGTCCCCGGCGACTACTCCACATTGGGCGCCGACGGCTTTGGCTTCAGCGATACCCGCCAGGCAGCGAGACGCTTCTTCCACATCGACGGCCCCTCTATTGCAGTGCGGGTGCTGCAACAGTTGGCTAAGCGCGGTGAAATTGACGGAGCGCTTGTCTCCCGCGCCATCCAGAAATACCGCCTGCACGATGTGACGGCCGGCACGAGCGGCACCGCTGGGGGCGACGCGTAAGCACTGTGCGGCGCGAGCGAGACTGAGCACGGCGATGGCCAAAAAGACGAAGAAACAAACCCTGGAGTGG
>CAJXYC010000053.1 GCA_913063365.1 uncultured Cellulomonadaceae bacterium | reverse complement strand
CCCTCTTCTCACCGAATCGGACAATCCGAAGCGGGCGGCCGTGGTGGTCTTCGCCGCCGACCGCGGTTTGGCGGGAGCGTTCTCGGCGCAGGTGTTGCGCGAGGCGGGAGAGCTGGCCGAGAGGCTGAAAGGCGAAGGCAAAGAGGTTCTTTACTACGTGCTCGGTCGGAAAGCGGTCCAGTATTTCCAGTTCCGCGAGCGTCCCATGGAAAAGAACTGGCTCGGTGGATCCGACCAGCCACAGTTCGAGACGGCCAAAGAGGTCGCCGAAACCGTGATTGAGAAGTTCACCGAAGACAGCGACCAGGGCGGTGTCGACGAGATCCACATCGTGTTTAACCGTTTTGTGAGCCTGGTGTCCCAGCAGCCAGAGGTCGTCCGGGTACTCCCTCTCGAGGTCGTCGAGGGAGTGGAGGAGCCGGATAGCTCTGAAGTGTTCCCGCTCTACGAGTTCGAACCAGAGCCCGCTGAGGTGTTGGACGCGCTGCTCCCGCGCTATATCGAGACGCGAATCTTCCAGGCCATGCTGCAGTCGGCTGCTGCCGAGCACGCAGCACGCCAGAAGGCAATGAAGTCGGCGTCAGATAACGCCGACAAGCTCGTCGAGAACTACACCCGACTGGCCAACAACGCCCGTCAGGCAGAAATTACCCAGCAGATTTCCGAAATCGTCGGTGGCGCAAACGCGCTCCAAGACTCCAAGTAACAGAAAGAGACACACGAAATGGCACAAGCGAAGACGGCAGTCGTGACCGGTCGGATTGCGCGCGTCACCGGTCCGGTGGTGGATATTGAGTTCCCGAGTGACTCCATCCCCGACATTTACAACGCGCTGCGCACCGAGCTGAACCTGGGCGGTGAGAAGAGCACCCTGACCATGGAGGTCGCGCAGCACTTGGGCGACAACCTGGTCCGCGCCATCGCACTGAAGCCAACCGACGGTTTGGTCCGTGGCCAGTCGGTGGAGGACTCCGGCGCGCCGATTAGCGTGCCTGTGGGTGATGTCACCAAGGGCAAGGTGTTCAACGTTCTCGGTGAGGTGCTGAACTCCGATGAGGAGATTCCCGCCTCCAACGAGCGTTGGAGCATCCACCGCGAGCCCCCGTCGTTCGACCAGCTGGAGTCGAAGACACAGCTGTTCGAGACCGGTATTAAGGTCATCGACCTTCTCACCCCGTATGTGCAGGGTGGAAAGATCGGTCTATTCGGTGGTGCCGGTGTGGGTAAAACCGTGTTGATTCAGGAAATGATTCAGCGTGTGGCCCAAGACCACGGTGGTGTCTCCGTGTTCGCCGGTGTTGGTGAGCGTACCCGTGAAGGAAATGACCTGATCGGTGAGATGGAAGAAGCAGGCGTGTTCGACAAGACTGCGCTGGTCTTCGGTCAGATGGATGAGCCGCCGGGCACGCGTCTGCGCGTGGCCCTCTCGGCGTTGACAATGGCCGAGTACTTCCGGGATGTGCAAAACCAGGACGTGCTGTTGTTCATCGACAACATCTTCCGGTTCACCCAGGCAGGCTCTGAGGTGTCGACGCTTCTTGGTCGTATGCCCTCTGCGGTGGGATACCAGCCAAACCTCGCGGATGAGATGGGAATCCTGCAGGAGCGGATTACCTCCACCCGCGGTCACTCGATTACGTCGCTGCAGGCCATCTACGTGCCGGCCGATGACTACACCGACCCGGCGCCAGCGACCACCTTCGCGCACTTGGATGCCACGACAGAGCTCTCGCGTGAGATTGCCTCGCGTGGTCTCTACCCGGCGGTGGACCCGCTGACCTCGACCAGTCGAATCCTCGACCCGATGTACATCGGTGATGACCACTACCGCGTGGCCACCACGGTGAAGCAGATTCTGCAGAAGAACAAGGAACTGCAGGAGATCATCGCGATTCTGGGTGTGGACGAGCTCTCTGAAGAGGACAAGGTCACGGTGTCCCGTGCCCGTCGTATTCAGCAGTTCCTCTCGCAGAACACCTACATGGCGAAGAAGTTCACCGGCGTGGAGGGTTCGACGGTGCCGCTGAAGGAGACCATTGAGTCCTTTGACGCGATTTGCCGTGGTGACTTCGACCACGTCGCTGAGCAGGCCTTCTTTAACGTGGGCCCCATCTCGGATGTGGAAGAGAAGTGGGCGACCATGCAAAAGGAGATGGACTAGTCGTGTCCGACCTCCAGGTCACTGTCGTCTCTGCGACCGCCGAAGTGTGGTCGGGGGAGGCAGAAATGGTTGTCGCCCGGACCACCGAAGGTGAAATCGGCATTCTGGCAGGCCACGAGCCCATGTTGGGCGTGTTGTCGGCTGGAGAAGTGCGAATCACCACGAAGTCGGGCGAAAAAGTCACCGCGAGTGCCGAAGACGGTTTCTTGTCGGTGGACAACAACCAGGTGACCATCGTGGCGGGTCAAGCCGAAATCCAGTAAATGCGGATTGTCCTTCCCCCGTCTGAAACAAAACAGCCCGGGGGCGTTGACAAAGCGCTGGCGTGGGATTCACTGGTCCTCCCTCAGGTCGGGGACGTCCGCCGAGGGATAGCGACAGACCTTGTGGCCCTGTGTGGAGATGAGGCAGCTGCCAGCAAAGCCCTTGGCCTCGGCGCCAAGGGCGCGGAGTGGATTCAGGCGAATCGAGAGCTCGAATCAGCACCTGTGATGCCGGCGCTCACCCGATATACCGGAGTTCTCTTTGATGCCCTTGATTACGGGAGTCTTGACAATGACGCACAAACCCGAGCGGATCAGACTGTGTGGCTGTTTTCCGCTCTTTTCGGTCCGCTCCGAGCAACGGACCTGATTCCTCGATACCGACTCTCGTTTGATTCAAAGCTTCCTGGTGAGTCGCTGAAATCCAGGTGGCAGGGGCACGCAGAAGAAATCTGGGCAGGTGACTTCACAGTAGACCTCCGGAGCGAGGGATATCGGTCGTTAGCTCCACTGCCGGCTGGTGCTGGCGTCTATGTCCGCGTCGTTAAAGACTTAGAGGGAGGCGCGGCAGCAGGCCATGCCAATAAGGCAACCAAGGGGCGGCTGGTTCGAGACCTGCTGACGGGTGACGTGCAGGTGTCCTCAAGAGACAAGCTTCTGGATGCCCTGGCACGTCTCGGTTGGAGCGTCGCGACGATTGACGGGGAAGAGCACGAAATAGCCCTCGCGGCCGGCTAAGCCCCAAGGTGAACATTCGGTGACAACGTTCTGCTGGCGGTGGCCTGGCTCGTAGCACCTGTGAGAATCGGAGCTGTGCCACTGGTTTTTCGTCTGAGTGCTGAATTTTTCGGCACCGCCGCCCTTGTGGCTGCCGTGGTGGGGTCTGGAATCATGGGCGAATCTCTGACATCAGATAGTGCCGTCGTTCTAGTCATCAATCAGTTGGCGACTGTGCTGGTCCTGGCGGTTTTGGTCGCGCTTCTGTTGCCGCTGAGCGGAGCTCACATCAATCCTGCTGTCACATTGGTGATGGCGCTGACACGTCGGATCTCGACTGGCGCCGCCTTCGGCTACGTGGCCGTCCAATTGGCCGGGGGAGTCCTCGGTACGGTCATCGCGCATGCGATGTTTGACCGGGCTCTGCTTGAGCTCTCCAGTAACAACCGGATAGGGACCGGGACGTTTGTCGGAGAAGTTGTGGCCACAGCTGGTCTCGTGGCAGTAATACTGACTGCTCTCTACCAAGAAAAAACCCATTGGCTCCCGTGGCTTGTTCCCGCGTGGATTGGCACTGCCTTTTTCTTCACGTCCTCGACATCGTTTGCCAATCCGGCAGTGACTCTGGGACGAGTGTTCACCGATTCCTTCACGGGAATCGCACCAGAGTCGCTTGTGGGATTTGTTGGTGCCCAGCTTGTTGGGGCCGTCCTCGCACTTGTTGTTGTCCTGCCGTTTCAGAGAGCATTTACAAAGGAGTCGCAATGACTAAAAGCACACCCACTGTTTTGTTTGTCTGCGTTCACAACGCCGGCAGGTCCCAGATGGCTGCTGGGTATCTGCGCCATCTGGCGGGAGACCGAGTTGAGGTGTTGAGCTCGGGGTCGGAGCCAAAAGATCAGATTAATCCGGTGGCTGCCGAAGTCATGCTCGAGGAGGGCATTGATATTCGGGATAACGAGCCCAAAATCCTCACCGACGACCAGGTGCAAGCCAGTGATGTCGTCATCACCATGGGGTGTGGGGATGCGTGCAAGTTCTATCCAGGTAAGCGATACGAGGACTGGGAACTTGAGGATCCTGCAGGAAAAGACGTGGACACGGTCCGTCGTATTCGAGACGACATTAAAGGTCGGATTGAGCGGTTGATAGCGGAGATTGCGCCTTAAGCGCTGCGCTCTTTCTCTAGTAGCCACTGTTTGGTGGCGATGCCAGAGCCACCGCTGTAGCCGGTGATGGCACCGTTAGCTCCCATGACGCGGTGGCACGGAACGATGATGGGGATCGGATTGGCCCCCACGGCCCCTCCCACTGCGCGGGCGCTTCCCGGATGCCCGGCCGCGGCTCCGAGCTCGCCGTAGCTCAGGGTTTGTCCGTAGGGAATATCCAAAAGGGCCTGCCAGATGTCTTGTTGGAAGGCAGTCCCCTCAAGGGCCAACGGCACATCAAAACCCTGTCTCTGGCCGTCGAAATATTCCGTCAGCTGCTCAACAATCTGGGCCAGTAAGGAGTGCTCTGGAGCGGAAGCATTCGACATTGCGGGACCGTCGTGGATGCTCAGTTTGACGAGAGCGTCCCCGTCGAGTTCAAGAGTGATGTCTCCCAGCGGAGACGGCAAGGTGTGCGAGACGGGGGTTGTGAGTGGCTTCGTGGACGTCATGGGTTACACCGTACTGCCCCGCACTAGCCAGATTGTTCCTGTTCGGGCTCTGCACCATCCGGGTCGTCCAGACTCTCCTGCTGCTCCACCGTGACATTCACGCCTTGATTGAGCTCGGTGAGTTCCTGGTTCAGGACGTTGAGCTCATCCAATAAACGATTGTGTTCGTCGATGAGCGCCTGGATTTCTGCTTGGTCGACCCTGAGCGCTGCCTGACGGGCGATCAGGTCGTTTCGCTCCGCGTCGAAGTTCTCCGCGCCGTCGATATCCTCCCCGTCGTTATAGCGGGAGACCCGGTCGTTATAGACGGCAATATCGGCGCCAAGGATTTCTGCGGCGAGCTCATATTCTGCTTTGCGCTGGTCAATCACGTCGCCTCGGGCTTCGAGGTCGGCTACTAGGCGGTCCAGTTCATCGCTGAAGGTCGAGAAAATGCTGTTGACTTCATTGGCATACGCGACGACTTGTGAACGGTCAGAGAAATACAGCCCGTAGTGGTCTTCTAGCTCACGAGGCAACACCGATACTTCCGTGCCAAGAAGGGCATACAGCTCTGGAATACGCGAGCGGGGGTCGTTTTCTTCGTAGGTGGCGATTCGTTCAATCAGCGGATGGTCATCCGGAAGTGCGGCAAACGCATCTTCCAGCAACACACCGAGTTGGTCTTTTTCTGCCGCGCTGAATCGATCCCACACGGCGTGGAGCATCTCGTGAGCGGCAATCACCGGTTCCATCGCCGCTAAGCGCTCATCGGTGACGTCGTAGAGATAAATCCGCTTTTCCCCGAGCTTGTAGCACCCAAGGACACCGATACCTGGCTCTTCACGTGAGCAGTAGCGGTCAAATTCGACAGCCGGGACGACTTCTGGTTGGGAGGCGTAGTAGTAGACCTCGGCCTCCGGTGTCATCGTCGCTTGGCTGGCGTAGGCGCGAATATCGGCACTGGGCTCAAACTGCAGAGCTATCGCTCGGTCAGAGACCCATTGGTGGTTGGTGGCCACCCAGTAGCCTCCCCAGACGGCTGCTCCTTGCAGGGCAAGGGCGCCCAGCGCGATCACGATGATGACCCCGCGATAGATCCGCTGTCCGATAGTCACTGACCTGCCTCCGAGGCGAGATTAGCTGTTGACAACGGCAATTGACGCATTTAGCGCCGTGGCAAAAAGAAGCCACAGACCGTAGGGAATAAGAAGCCAGGCGGCCAGTCGTTTGACGGCCCAGAAGGCCGCAATATTGGCCAGCACAATAAAGTCCAACACCACAATCCAGCCAAGGGCAATCCAGAGCGCACTGGGGCCAGTGACCTCATAGAGAACAAAAAACAGGGGAGACCAGGCGGAGCTAAAGAGCAACTGTCCGGCATAGACCCGCAGTGCCCTGGTCCTCTCGGCTGAGGCCGGCTGTCTCCAGATGAGCCAGGCCGAAAACGCCAACAGGGTGTAGAGCGTGGTCCACACCGGGCCAAATAGTGCATTCGGCGGGTTCAGAAGCGTTTTCTCGGCCTCGGCGTACCACCCATCAATGGTGACCGCCGTGGCGAGGCCACCGATGGCGGCAATAACGATGGTGACCAGGCCGGATACAGCAAGACCCCCGAGGTCTTTCGCCCGCGACCGCGGAGTGGCTGCGACGGCAGTTCTCTCCATGCTGTCTGTCGACACTCGTCATTTCCTCACTCGAGATAACCCGTTCACGCTATGCCGGCAGGCTGGATGCCTGCCGTATGTGGGCTGAATGGACTCCAGGCGCCTCCGCACCGCCTCCCGAGGGTTGAGAGGCGCCCCCGATAGCCTGCAGACGTGAGTTTGTTTGACGCCGACGATGTGGCTCCGCCGGAGGACTGCTCCCGCTGTGGCCGGGCTGTGGCGAAGACAAGTTTGTTCTGTCCGGCCTGTGGCCAGTCGATGGTGAACCCCCTCCCACCACCTCCGGAGCCAGAACCCGAGCCGGACGAGCCAGAAGATGCGAGCGAACCTTCCACTGAGGAAGAGCCTGTCCCGGAAGACGACACCCCGGATACGTTGAGCCGGGCGACGCAGTGGATTAAACGCACCCTCGGCGGCAGCGTCGAGGTTCCTCGAGTAGAGGATGCGCCTACTGAGTCCGAGGAGGCGGAGGACCCGCTGGTTCGTGAAAAACCGCCTACCTACCCCGAGCGGCTGCAACAGTCGTCTCGCGCTCGCGCCAGATTCGTGCTGACTGACCCCACCGGCCGCAGTTACACCCTTGGTGAAATGCCGGGGGGCATTGGCTCTGGCGATGAAGCTCCCGAGGGCAATCAACTCCACTGGATTCACCTGAGCGCCGACGACGGGTCAGTAGACGCCGTGCACCTGCGCTTTGGCGTTGACGACGGCGTGCTCTGGGTAGAAGACGCCAATTCGGTGTTTGGCACCATCGTGACCGAGCCCGGACGCTCACCGCTTCAATGTGTGCCCTATGAGCGGTATTTCATTGTGCGGGGAACAGAGCTCCGGTTGGGCTCGGTGTCCTTGACCTTGGGCTAACTGTCCACACACCAGTCCCTCGCGACCTCGCTCTGCCAATCATGGGCAACCGATAGTTCGCAACCCCCGCTCGGGTGTCATGCCCGATGTGTCCGAACCGGTAGCACCACGCCCTCCCGATCCACCCCGTTTCCCCACTATGAGTGTTGTTGCACCGCTTGTGCTGGCGGGTGTTCTCGTTGCCGTGTTCCGCACCCCCTACGCCCTGATGATTGGAGTCTTGGGCCCGGTGATGGGGCTTGCCTCCTGGTGGGAGTCCAAGAGGTCGGTGACGCAGCGCTATCAGGCCGAACAAGCCGAGTATGAGCAGGCCTGTGTGGCCTGGCGGCTGGGGATAGAGCGCGACGACTCCGCCTACCGCCAGCAGGCTCTTGCTGCCACCCCCGGAGTGGCGCAGTGGATGGCAAATCCACTCTGGCGCCCTCCCCTGAAGGGCGTGTTCCGAATCGGCACCCACCTGGAGACCCGCACGGACGGAATAGAGACGCGGACGATTACCGGGATGCCCTGCACGGTGCCCGCGGGGGAGGACATTGCCATCGTGGGAATCAGCCCCGAGATCCCAGGAATTGTCCGGCATATCCGCACGCAGCTGCAAGCAACGGACGACCCAGAGAGCCAGGAGGTGTTTGTGTGCGACTCGGCGTCGGACGTCCCTACCGGCGTCCGGGTGGTCATCCAGTGCGGCCTCCACCAGACATCTCTTTCCATTGATGGAATCCGCCGTGACCGTGGTCTTCACCCGGATGTGCTGAGTGAAGCGGAGGAGCGCTGGGCTCGTCGCCGGCTGGCTCGCTATCAACCTGTGTCGGTCCAGCACATCATCGACCCAGCCGATCGGGGCTCCCTGTGGTGTGACCTCGGCAGTGGCCCGTGGAATCTCGTTGACGCAGGGCCCCACGCGCTCGTCTGGGGTCGCACTGGGCGGGGAAAAACCGTGTTGCTCCGCCGACTGATCTG
>CAJXYC010000052.1 GCA_913063365.1 uncultured Cellulomonadaceae bacterium | reverse complement strand
CAGACCCGCGGCAATATTGACGCCGCTAGAGGTGGCGACGAACGCAGGAATGGCAAACCGGGCGGAGTCGGCAGAAATCTTGAAGGTGACGTCGCCAGCTCGGCCAAAGACACCGAACACGACCAGAATCAGCAGGCTGAACCCCGCCATCACAATCGTGGAACGCCAGCTCACCTTCTCTTCGGCGAGCGAGAACATGCCCGGGGTGACCTCTGTCTTCACGGCAGTCATGAGACGGCGCCCTCTTTGTCTCGGCGGAGGATTCGCTCGCGCAAACGGTCGAGGCCCGGAGTAGATTTCAGGGCAGGAAGCCGGAAAATTGCCCTAATCAATGGTGGGGCAGCAATAAACAGAACTATCGCTCCCTGGATAATCCCCAAGACCTCGGCGGAGACCCCGATCACCTGCATTTGGGGTCCACCTGCTTTGAAGGCACCGAAAAGCAGGCCGGCAAAGAGAATGCCAATGGCGTTTCCACCGCCTAAAAGGGCGACGGTAATTCCATCAAATCCAATGCCCGCGTGAATCGACTGAGTAAACCCGGTCTCCAAACCAAGTGTCTGATGGGCAGCGCCGACGCCGACAAGGGCGGCTGAGGCGAACATCGCCGCGACATAGGTCCGCTCGACATTGATTCCCGCGGTTCTCGCCGCATGAGGGTTGAATCCCACCATGCGGAATTGATAGCCAAGGCTCGAGCGCTCCATCAGCCACCAGTAGAACCACACCGCGAGTGCGACAAGAAATACACCGGCGTGCATGCTGTAAGTCTCAGGGAAGAGCTGCGGAAGCCGCGCGGTTTCCAGAGGCGCCTGGGCCCTGGGTGAACCAGTCGACGCCGGGTCAAGTAACAGCTCTGGGGTCCGGATAAACCAGGTGAAGAGATAAATCGAGATGTAGTTCAACATGATGGTGAGAATCACCTCATGAGCTCCGGTGCGCGCTTTCAGGTAGCCCACCAGGGCGCCCAACATCGCGGAGCCCAGGATTGTTGCGAGGACCGCCACCAGTACGTGAACTCCGAAGGGTAGTTCCATTCGGGTGGACACAAATGTTCCCCAGAGAATCCCAAACATCATCTGACCGTTGCCGCCAATGTTGAACAGCCCTACGCGGAAGCCGAGAGAGATACCGAGCCCGGCAGCGATCAGAGGCCCGGCGAACCGAATGGTTTCGGTCAGTGGTTTCACCATCTCCACGAGCCCATCGGCTCGCAGGTTCAAAATCGCACCGCGGAACAGCGCCGAATAGCCATCCCCGATTGCTCCGAAACCCCCCGCAATCGCAGCTCCTGCGTCTCCTGCTCCCACACCGTCAATAAAGTCTTCGGCCGAGAAGAAAATAAAGAGCGAGCCAATCACAAAGCCCGCGACAATCGACGCAAAGATGCGAGTCGCGCTGGTGGAGAGGATTTCTCGGAGAAGTGTCACGAGACTGACTCCTTTGTGACACCAGCCATCAGTTGACCAAGCTCTTCACGAGGAATGGACGGGTCAACGATGTCGACAATCCGCCCCCGATACATCACGGCGATTCTGTCTGCCAGCGCATAGACCTCGTCTAGCTCTGTCGAGATGATGACGACAGGTATTCCGCGGTCTCGGGTGGCAATGATCTGTTCGTGAATGAACTCGATGGACCCAACATCTACTCCTCGAGTCGGTTGCGCAGCAAAAAGAATCTTGAGGTCTCGACTGAGCTCCCTCGCAACAACGACCTTCTGTTGATTACCACCCGACAGGTTTGCTACCAATGTCTGTGCTGACGGGGTCCGCACGTCATAGGACTCGATGAGGTCATCTGATGCCTCCAGCCTCGCACCCAGGTCAATGCTGAGGCCCTTCACCCAGGGTTGCTGGTGATAGCCGTTCAGCATGAAGTTCTCGGCAATAGTGAACTCGCCTACCAGGCCGTCTTTTTTCCGATCCTCCGGAATAAACCCGACACCTTTATCCAGCACTTCCCGGACAGTGTCGAAGGTGATGTCGTCCCCCGCTAAGTGGATTGTTCCTTCCGCTGGCTCACGCAATCCAAGCAGCGCCTCGGCAAGCTCTGTCTGACCGTTGCCCTGAACACCCGCAATAGCAAGAATCTCTCCGGCGTGCACGTCAAAACTGACGCCGTCGAGGACCTTCTGATTCCGCTCGTCGATGACCACCAAATCAGACACTGACAACACTGCGGCTCCCGGTGTTGCGGGGTTCTTATCAACCGATAAGTCCACATCTCTGCCCACCATCAGTGAGGCAAGTTCATCAAGCGACGCATCCGGTGACCTGCTGTCAATCACTTTTCCGCCGCGGATCACCACAATCCGATCGCAGACATCCTTCACCTCACGAAGCTTGTGGGTGATGAACACGATGCTTGTGCCCTCACTCGCCAGTTGTCGCATGATGTCCATGAGCTCGTCTGTCTCCTGCGGAGTCAGCACCGCAGTTGGCTCATCGAGGACCAAGACTTTCGCGTCCCTGGCAAGAGCCTTAATAATCTCGACTCGCTGTTGGACCCCAACGGGCAAATCTTCCACGACGGCATCGGGATCAACATTGAATCCAAACCGATCTGAAATCTCTCGAACAAGGCGTCGTGCTTCGTCGAGGTCGAGAGCGCCGAAGCGCCCTGTCGGCTCGTGACCAAGAATCACGTTCTCCGCCACCGTGAACACGGGGATCAGCATGAAGTGCTGATGGACCATGCCGATGCCGGCATCCATTGCGTCACCCGGACCGCGGAAGGTCACCGTCTTGTCGTCGAGGAGAATCTCGCCGGAATCAGCCTGATACAGGCCGTAGAGGAGATTCATGAGCGTCGACTTACCCGCGCCGTTTTCTCCGAGGAGGCCCAAGATTTCGCCGGATTCGACGGTGAGAGAAATGTTGTCGTTGGCGACGACGCTTCCGAAGCGCTTTGACATTCCACGCAGTTCGAGCTTCATGTCGTTCCCTTCCGGCGTCAGCGCCTGGTTCATATTACGGCACCAGGAGGGCGCTTCTTCCCGCCAAAAAAGCGATGGCCCCCGGGTTTCCCCGGGGGCCACGCGCGGCGATCGATGCTCTAGGAGAGCGGGTCGATCTCGCCGTCGATGATTCCCTGCTTGATCTCTGCCAGGCGGTCCTTGACCTCCTGCGAAACCTCAGAGTCGAAGTCGTAGAGCGGAGACAGGTCCGTTCCACCGTTAGCCAGAGTTCCGACGTAAATGTCGCCGTTGAACTCACCGCCAACTCCGTCTTCGATGATGTCGAAGGTTGCCTGGGTCATCCGCTTCTCAGCAGAGGTCAGAACAAATTCGGCGTATTCAGGGCTGGTCAGAGCGATGTCCTTGTCAACACCGATCATCACGCCGTCAATGCCGGCTTCGGTGATGGCCTCAGAACCTGCACCGAACTGGTCTCCACCCACGGGGAAGATCACATCGGCACCAGCTTCAATCTGGCTCGCAGCAATCGACTTGGAGGTGGCCGAGTTCGGGATGAAGTCACCGATGAAGTCACCGGTCTCGCTCATCGGGTCCCAACCAACGACGGTGACGTCCTCGCCAGTTTCGTTGGCGTAGGCCATGGCGCCGTAGTAGTAGCCGTCCATGAAGTCGGTCACAGCAGGAATCTGCATACCGCCGTAGGTGCCCACAACCTTCGTGGTCGAGTAGGCAGCAGCAAGGTAACCAGCGAGGTAGCTGGACTCAGCCATCGCGTAGTTCACCGGCTTCAGGTTGGCGTTACCCTCGCTGTATCCGTCAACCGTCACAAAGTTCATCTCGGGGTTTGCCGCAGCAGCCGCGTTGATGTCCTCGATGAGGTTGAACCCAACACCGAAGATGACGTCGCAGTTGGCGTCAACCATGGCCTGGAGGTTCGGACCGAAGTCTTCGGGGGTGTTTGATTCGGCTTCGGCAATCTCAACGCCGAGCTCAGATTCGGCAAGTTGAAGGCCGTCGTAGACCGCTTCGTTGAACGACTTGTCGTTCCATGATCCTTCGTCAGAAACGGCACAAGCGAGGTAGTCGCCTCCGCCAGCTCCGCCTGCACAACCAGCCAGGACAAGAGCAGCAGCTCCAGCCGTGGCAAAGCCCGTGAGGGCTCTCCTAGTGAGTGTTGCCATTAGTAGTGGTATTCCTCTCGTGAAATTGAGTGAAACGCAGCTCGCTCGAGACCATGCATGCCCTCTGCGGTCGCGTCTTATCGTGACCACATCCTATGCCTGGCCCGGCACCGGTTCCGAACGGACTGGTCGCGATTTGGCAACAATTGGTCCCAGGGGCTTAGTCCAGCGAAGCCCGCGATTGGCTCCTAGCCGATTACGCGCTTTTTGAAAGCTTTCAGCGCTCGTTTTCGGCCTTTGGCACGCCGGTGAGCGGCGATACGAGCCTTTTCGGACTCAGCGAGCCTCGCTAGCTCCGGATGGGGCACATACTCTCGATCGTGAGACTCAGCTGTTTTGACAAAGAACCAGGATGGATGCCGGTTGTAGGGGGAATCCTCAGTCACTTCAGTCAACTGCAACTCAACGCCAACAGCTGTCGCAAAATCATTGACTGCCCATTGAACCAATGGCCAGACATCGTCGTAGTCATCACCTGCCATGACACCACCGACCTTCAACGCGGAAAACCAGTCGCGCAGAGTCGTTCCACCTTCTTGCCCGGTGTGAGCAAAGCCGTCGACGTAAATGAAGTCAAAAAATTCATCGCCGAAAAGAGGACGTGCTTCTTCAAACGTCATCCGCAGTAGCGAGTAGTTGGTGAGAAGTCCTGTCGAGCTGAGGGCCTCTCGGTACTCCTCAATGTGGTGGTAATAGTCATCGTAGGTATCAACACCAAACACCTTTTGGAAGCGACCAGACTGCACCATTCGAGACGAGAAGCTCCCCCCGGCCACACCAAGCTCGATCCCGACGTTCTTCTTGCCCCGCAACGGCTGCAACACTCCCTCTCGACCGACGCCCTGAATGGTGGTCGTCCCTGGTCGTGTCATCAACAAATCGGCAATACGACGTTGGTCGCTCACAACAAATCCCCTTGTTGCTGCCTCAACATGTCGACCAAAGCTCGCACTCGCTGAGCGTTTTCTTTTGTCGTTACCAAGAGCGCATCGTCCGTGTCGACCACAACGACGTCATTCAGCCCAACAATCGAAACCAGGCGCGAGCTTTGACTCACCACAATCCCGCTTGAACGTTCGGAGAGGACCGCGGTGTTGTCTCCCAAAATGGCCAAATCCCCTGGGCCCTTTGCGTGCATTCTGGCGAGCGCCGCAAAATCACCGACGTCGTCCCAGCCGAAATCACCGGGAATCACGACCATGCCACCTGCGCGGGCAACAGGTTCCGCCACCGCGTAGTCAATCGCGATTTTCTCCAGCTGCGGCCAGATGCGCTCGACAACCTCGTTGCGGCTGTCGGTGTCCCAGGCGGCTGCCATCTCGCGCAGAGCGGCCACCAACTCTGGTTTTTCTGCCTGCATTCGACCAAGCAACACCGATGCTTTGGCGATAAACATTCCAGCGTTCCAGAGGTAATCGCCTGAGCTCACATACTTCCGAGCCACCTCGTAATCGGGCTTTTCCACAAAGGAGTCGACAAGGTGAGCTGAGGGGGCTCCCTCGATGGCCTCTTCTGCTCCCAGTTGGATGTAGCCAAACGCACTGGACGGTTCGCTGGGACGGATGCCGATTGTCACCACCCAGTCAGCGAGCGCTGCTTGGTAGGCCTCCACCACTGCTCCATGGAAAACCTCATCGTCGGTGATGACGTGATCCGCCGCAAATGATCCGATGACGGCATCCGGATCGCGCAGCTCGATGATTGCGGCTGCCAGGCCAATGGCGGCGGATGACTCTTTTGGGCTTGGCTCCTGCACCAAATGCCCCGGATCAAGATCCGGAAGCTGGCTTTTCACGGCCGGAGCATGCGCTACCCCCGTCGCCACCACAATGTTCTCGGCTCCGGTCAGCGGAAGTAATCGGTCCCAGGTATTGCGAAGAAGAGTGTGTCCATTTCCCGCCAAATCGTGCAAAAACTTCGGGTGGTCAGCCCTGGACAGTGGCCAGAGTCTGGAGCCCACTCCTCCTGCCGGAATGATGGCGTGGAAATGATCCAGCGGAGTGGCATCCACGGAATCTACTGACGATGCCATCTGCCCTCGCAGTGAGTCGGTTGAGCCTGGTTCACAGGACGCTTGACGAGTGTTTACCCACCGGTCACCGTGCCGGAACCGGTCTGGTCACGAAGCCTACCTACTCTGGCGCCAGACAGACACTTTCTCGTCGAGAGGGGAGCAGTGATGCGCGTCGCTATCGTGACCGAGAGCTTCCTCCCCACGCTGAACGGGGTGACGACATCTGTCCTCCGGGTCTCCGAGCATCTCGTCGCCCGCGGCCACGAGGTCATGGTCATTGCACCGCAAGTCAGTGGCACAACAGAGACTCCTACAGGGGTCACGGTTCACCGAGTGCCATCGTTTGCCTACCGCGAATTCCCCGTCGGGCTTCCCCACCCGATGGTGAGCAGTCTTCTCGAGCAGTTTCGACCAGACGTCTTACACGCGGCCAGTCCCTTTCTCCTTGGCTACCAAGCGCTTCTCGCTGCGAGACGACTGTCGATTCCGTCGGTGGCCATTTTCCAGACCGACGTGGCCGGATACGCCAAGAGAAACTCTCTCGGCGCTGCCGAACAATTTGCCTGGTGGGTCGTCACCCAAATTCATAATGCGGCTGACCTCACGTTGGTGCCCTCCAAAACCTCGCTGCAGCAGCTGCGGGAGTGCGGGGTGTCGAACCTGGCGCCATGGGGTAGAGGAGTTGATCTACGGGGCTTCCACCCAGATCACCGATTTGACCCTGAGACCGTGGCGTTTCGGCGACGAATCGCCAAAGCCACCGACACCGTCATCGGGTATGTCGGACGGCTTGCTCCAGAAAAGAGTGTTGAGCGCCTGAAGGTCTTGCGCGGTGTCAAAGGGATTCATGTGGTGGTCGTCGGGGATGGTCCAAGCCAGGACACGGTGAAAAAAGCCCTTGCCGGTATTCCTCACACAATGACGGGAGCGCTTCGGGGTGAAGCTCTGCAACGGGCTTACGCATCGTTCGATGTTTTCGTCCACACCGGCGAAGAAGAAACGTTTGGCCAAACCCTTCAAGAAGCACACGCCTCAGGACTTCCTGTTGTTGCCCCTGCCGTAGGGGGCCCGCTGGATTTGATTGACGATGGGGTCGACGGATTGCTCTACACCGCAGGGCACGATGATGAACTCCTGGATGCGGTAGTCACTCTTCAAGGCAATCAGCCTTTGCGGATTCGAATGGGGGAAGCCGGGAGACGAAAGGTGCTTGCCCGTGACTGGTCCACTGTCTGCGATGACCTGGTCGGTCGCTATCACCAGGTGATGCGAGGGGCGACGGTAAAGCCACTGCGGCGCGAGAAAAACAAGGTCGCGAAAGTCGCCTAACTGAGAAAGCCCCAAGGTCTGGAGGCTTTAAGATAAGAGGAGCCCCGTCCGATTGAAAGGGTTTCTTAAACCGGTGACAACCACAGCAGACCAGGCACCGGCCGCATCAGTGGCCCCTGCCCCGCGTAAGTCAGTGATTCCAGGTGGAACGCTCTATCGCGGTAAAGAAGGAATGTGGTCGTGGGTACTGCACCGCATCACCGGTGTGGGGCTCTACTTCTTCCTGCTCGTCCACATCTTGGACACAGCACTCATTCGGGTAAGCCCTGAGGCCTACAACATTGTGATTGGTGCCTACCAGACGCCACTGATGGGAGTGGCCGAAATCGGACTTGTCGGCGCGGTCGTTTTTCACGCCTTTAATGGGCTTCGCATCATCCTGGTTGACTTTTGGAATATCGGAACCAGGATCCACCGCTCCATGTTTTATGCCGTGCTCATCCTCTGGGCGATCACAATGGCAGCCTTTACCCCCCGTCACCTCATGTTTGTCTTTGGGTGGTGAGCAATGAGCGTCACGATTGAAATCCCTAACTCTCCGGTCCGCCAGAAAAAAGGCGTGAACTGGGAAAAGTGGGGCTGGATTTACATGCGTGCCTCCGGTATCGCCCTGGTCGTCCTGATCTTTGGTCACCTCTTTGTGAACCTCATGATTGGTGAGGGTGTCAAAGCCATTGACTTTGCCTTCGTCGCCGGAAAACTCAGCAACCCCTTCTGGGTCGTGTGGGACACCGCCATGTTGTGGCTAGCCCTCATTCACGGGGCCAACGGTATGCGCACGCTTGTTAACGACTATGCAGCGCAAGAGCGGACCCGGATGGTTCTTCACGGCGCACTCGTGGTCTCGACCGTGGTTCTGCTGATTCTTGGAACGCTCACCATCTTTGCGTTTGACCCCTGCCCGGCTGGCTCGCCTGCCGAGCTCTTGCCATCGTTCTGTGGGGTGTCTGGGTAACGGTGACGACGACAGACCACGCGCCGGTGTCCAGCAGCACCGACGAAAACGGCATCACTACGCATATCCACGAATTTGACGTGGTGATTGTGGGGGCCGGCGGCGCCGGAATG
>CAJXYC010000051.1 GCA_913063365.1 uncultured Cellulomonadaceae bacterium | reverse complement strand
ACGCCGGCGCGGCCGTGACCCTATTGTCGGCGGTTGTCGAGGACCCGACCGGCTACGGCCGGGTAGTGCGACGTGCTGACGGCAGTGTTGAGCGCATCGTGGAAGAGGGTGATGCTTCTGCGGAGGAACGAGAGCTCCAGGAGGTGAACGCCGGTATCTACGTGTTCTCGCACGAGGTGTTGCGCCAGCATTTGCCCACACTTGGCCAGGACAACTCGCAGTCGGAGAAATACCTGACCGATGTGGTCTCACGTGTTGTGGCCGCCGATGGCCTTGTCCACGCTGTCCAGGTGGAAGACGCCTGGCTCGTCGATGGAGTAAACGACCGCGTGCAGCTCTCAGAGGTTCAGCGTCGTCTGAATCGAATGATTGTGCGGGGCTGGCAGCGAGACGGCGTGAGTATTCCAGATCCAGACTCTGTCTGGATAGACCTGTCCGTCACACTCTCACCCGATGTGACTGTGTTGCCTGGAGTGCAGCTGGAGGGACAGACACACATTGGGGAAGGCGCTGTCATTGGTCCGGACAGCACGCTCCGTGACACTGAGGTCGGTGCGGGTGCAAAGGTGGAGAGAAGTGTGGTGCACGATGCGGAAATCCACGCCGACGCGTCTGTCGGACCATTCGCGTATCTGCGTCCTGGGGCGGTTGTTGAAGACGGCGGAAAAGTGGGCACTTTTGTCGAAGTGAAAAATTCCCGTATTGGTGTCGGCGCAAAAGTGCCACACTTGAGTTACATCGGCGATGCGGATATCGGCGAGGGAGCCAATATTGGAGCGGGAACCATTACGGCCAATTACGACGGCGTGAACAAACACCGCACGGTGGTGGGCCCGCACGCGAAGACTGGTTCAGACAACGTCTTTGTCGCCCCTGTGGAAATCGGTGCGGGCGCGTATACGGCTGCGGGCACGACAATCCGTCGCAATGTGCCAGCAGGCTCACTTGCTGTTGCCCCGGCGTCTGTTCGAAGCATCGAGGGGTGGGTCGCCAAGAATCGCCCCGATTCGGACGCTGACCGAGCGTCGCGGCCAGAAACAGGATCGGCAAAGAACTAAGCGAGGACAACCATGGCCCAAATCACCACTGCAAATAAGAAAAACCTTGTGTTGATTTCGGGCCGGGCGCACCCCCAGTTGGCCGAGAGTGTGGCGAAAGAGCTCGGATGTTCTCTCACCGAAACTGACGCCAGAACCTTTGCCAACGGCGAAATCTATGCCCGTTATGGCGAGAGTGTCCGGGGATGCGATGCGTTTGTGATCCAAGCCCACAGCCACCCGATTAATGAGTGGCTGATGGAGCAGTTGATTATGGTCGATGCTCTGAAACGAGCTAGTGCCAAGCGAATCACAGTGGTGGCTCCCTTCTACCCCTACGCCCGGCAGGACAAAAAAGGCAGAGGCCGTGAGCCGATCTCAGCGCGGTTAATTGCCGACATGTTCAAAGCCGCGGGAGCGGACCGGATCATGAGTGTCGATCTCCACGCCGCTCAAATTCAGGGCTTCTTTGACGGACCAGTCGACCACTTATTTGCGATGCCGGTGCTTCTGGAGCATTTTCAAGAAAAGCTCAATCTCGACGAGGTCACGGTGGTGAGCCCGGACATGGGACGAGTCCGCGTGGCCGATATCTGGAGTGACAAGCTCGGCGCACCGCTTGCCATCATTCACAAACGCCGTGACCCTCTGGTCCCAAACCAGGTGTCGGTGCACGAAATCGTGGGTGATGTGAAGGACCGAGTGTGTGTCCTCGTCGATGACCTCATTGACACCGGTCGCACCATTCAAAAGGCCGCCGAGGCCCTCAAGAAAAACGGCGCCAAGGGAGTCGTGGTGGCAGCCACTCACGCAGTCTTTTCTGACCCGGCGGTCGAGGTCTTGCAGTCTGACGCCATTGATGAAGTCGTCGTCACTGACACTCTTCCCCTGCCGGAGGAAAAGAAGTGGGATCGTCTGACCGTCTTGTCCATTGCTCCACTTCTCGCGAGAGCGATTCGTGAGGTCTTTGACGACGGGTCAGTGACCTCGATGTTTGATGGGCAGGCCTAAGTCCCACTAACCGGGCGCAGCTGCGGCAGGCCAGGAATGGGTCCGAGCGTCGCGATTAAGAGCTCGCCTCCGTTGCCGTCATCGACTAAGCATTGCCACCCGGCTGCTTCCGTGGGAAAGAGACGAAATGACGCCTCTACCGAGAGAGAATTCGGCGCATAGGTCAGTCTCGCCAGCTCACAGGCATAGGCCGCGGACCGCTGTGCTTGGGCGATTGTGCCGATAAGGCCAGGCACGACCAACAAGCCCATGCTGACGATTGCGGTCCAGCGCAGAATGCGTCGGACTCGGACACTTCGGACCGGCCGCTGGTCCTCGTCGTCAAACTCGTCCAATTAGGCACCTCCAACGCACCGCCCCCGAGCCTAGAAGGGCTCGCTGTCGAGGGTGTTCACCTTCTCTGCTTACGGTGTGGCTATGCAAAGCCTGAGGCGCCAGCTCGGAGTCGTCGGATCGATGTCAATCGGTGTCGCAGCAATGCTCGGTGCGGGGGTGTTTTTCGTCTGGACACCCGCCTTTGAGCTCGCCGGGGAGTGGATGCTGCTGTCGCTGGCAATTGCCGCCGTCGTGGCGACACTGAATGGACTGGTGACCACGCAGCTCGCGATGAACCAACCGGTGTCTGGCGGAATCTATTCCTACGGTCGCCATTACCGAGGGCCACTGGTCGGATTCATGGCCGGATGGTTTTTTCTGACCGGCAAAACAGGCTCAGCCGCCGCTATCGCACTCATCGCGGCCACCTATTTGGTGCCCGACTACGCCAATCTTGTGGCGGCGGGCCTGATCGCGGTGTTCACAGCAGTCGTGATCTCCGGGATTAGAACGACCGCCACCATCAGCGTGGTGATCGCGACGGTCGTCATTGTGGGGCTGTTAGCACTCGCACTGCCGTCTCTGCCACAGGCCGCGGGGCTTTCCAGCCAGACCGCACCGGGGCTTGGCGTGCTGACCGCGGCCGGTCTGATGTTCTTTGCGTTTGCCGGATATGCCCGAATGGCCACCCTCGGAGAGGAAGTGCGGGATCCGCGCCGGACTCTACCCCGGGCCATTGTCGGCGCGCTCGCCATCGTCTTGGTGGTCTACGCCGTTGTGGGGCTCGCGTTGTTGCCCAAGTTTCAGGCCTCTGGCGCTCCGGACGCGCCACTGGAGGCCTTGGTTGGAAGCGGGAACGCTATCTTCATCACGAGTCTCGCCGTGGTCGCCTGCTTGGGGTCTCTGCTCGCCATTCTGGCGGGGCTTAGTCGCACCGGTCTGCAGATGGCGAGACATCGAGACATCCCGGGTCTGCTGTCTCGGATTTCTGACAAGACCAAGGGTCCGTTGGTCGCAGAAATCACAGTGGGGCTCGTGGCGATTGTCCTTGTCCTGACGACTGACCCACTGTGGCTTGTCGGACTCTCCAGCACGGGAGTGCTCGCGTATTACGCGATTGGTCACTACAGCGCATTGGCCCAACCGGCCTCCGAGAGGTTCCTCCCAGTGGCAGTTCCCGTTATCGGACTGGTGCTGTGTGGTGCCCTTGTCGCCACGCTCCCTCTGGCTTCTCTTCTCGCCGGCCTTGCGTGGTCAGCTGCTGGCGTGGCCTGGTTTGTGTTCACGAGGCGAGGTCGCCGTCAGGTTTCCTCCTCGTTGTAGCTGCGCTATGCTCCTACACGTACTTCGGCGAGGGAGCAAACGCTCCGTAATCGACGCGGTAGGCGAGGCACACGGTCTCTCCTCACGCTTCGGCGTTCGAGTTCGAGAATGAGTATCCGGGCCGTGGCCCGATGAAGGAGAAACAGATGGCTGACAACGTCCAGATGGTGGCGGAGAGCCGCAGCGAGTTTGGTAAAGGAGCTGCGCGCAAACTGCGCGTGGCTGGAAAAGTTCCCGCCGTGGTCTATGGACACGGCGAAGACCCCATGCACGTGTCCCTGCCAGCGCACGAGATGATGCTCGCGGCCAGGCGAGCCAACGCGCTGCTGGAGTTGCAGATGGGCTCGGATAAGCAGCTGGTGCTGGTGAAAGATGTGCAGCGCGATCCCGTGCGCCAAATCATTGAACACGTCGACATGGTGATGGTCCGCAAGGGCGAGAAGGTCACCGTGGACATCGGTGTGCACATCGAGGGCGAACCGTTCTCCGGCACGATGGTCCAATACGAGAACCTGAACGTCACCGTTGAAGCAGAAGCGACAAACATCCCCGAATGGGCGGTCGTGTCAGTGGAGGGTCTGCCCGAGGGCACTCAGATTCACGCCGGAGAAATCGCTCTGCCCGAAGGCTCCTTGCTGGTGAGCGATCCAGACGCGTTGATTTTGTCCATCGTTCTGCCGCGTGTCCAAGAAGAGCCAGAGCCCGAGGTCGAGGGTGAAGAGGCCGAAGGTGAAGGCGCTGAGGGCGATGCTGAGGGCGGTGACGCCGGCGGTGACGCAGGAGGCGACTCCGGCGACTCCTCGGAGGAGGAGTAACTGTTTTTCCGACGCCCAGCTAAAGGGGAAACAGGTTCCTCGTGGCTGGTCGTGGGACTTGGTAACCCGGGAGAGAAGTACCGGGCTACCAGGCACAACATCGGTGAAGACACCGTCCGGGCATATGCCGGATCTCACTCCGTCCACTTGAAGCGACTGAAGTCGTGGGGTGAGGCCGGCAAAGTCCCTGGTTCTCCGATTGTCCTGGCAGTCCCCTCTGGCTACATGAACACCTCTGGTGGCCCAGTGTCCGCGCTTGCGAGCTACTTCTCAGTGCCTGCCAACCGGGTCATTGTCGTGCACGACGACCTTGACCTGGATGCGGGGGTCGTGCGGCTCAAACAGGGTGGCGGCCACGGTGGGCACAACGGTCTGCGCGATATAGATAAGGCGTTGGGCACCCAGGAGTATGTGCGGGTTCGCATGGGAATCGGTCGCCCCCCGGGTCGAATGGACCCGGCAGCGTATGTGTTGAAACCCTTTGCCAGGGCAGAAGCAGACCAGGTCGCCTTGCAGGTCGATAACGCCTGCGAGGCAATCACCATGGTCGTGTCTGAGGGTCTCGCGGCCGCGCAACAGCGGTTCCACGCTCCGGGTTAAGGCCTCTCGCGCCCAGCTACACTGCCGGGAGTGAGTGGAGAGCAGCTACGTGAGGCCCTCTCACGCCATCCCTCTATCGCCCGCGTTCTCGACAGCGCCGAGTCCAGGGTGGACGTGGTGGCTGCTAAGCAACTCCACACCCTGCTTCTTGATGCGCTGATTCATCGACCGGGCGCCGCCGGCATCACTCTGGTGGTCACGGCCAGCTCACGGGAGTCGGATCAGACCAGAGCCACACTGCGAAGCCTCTCAGACGATGTTGACGTGTGGGAGCTTCCTGCCTGGGAAACGCTTCCCCACGAGCGGATGAGCCCACACCCGGAGACGGTGGCCAGGCGACTCTCCGCTATTCGCGCGCTGTCGTCTCATCAATCAGGAGATCGACCACTGGTCATCGTGGCCTCAGTAAGGGCGCTCATTCAACCGGTCAATCCTGATTTGGGGTCGCTTACCTGGTTGAGCCTGAAGCCTGGGCCCAGCATGCCCTTGGAGACCTGGTCGGCCGAGCTCACCCGTTTGGCGTATCACCGTGTCGACTTGGTGACGCGCCGCGGAGAATTCGCTATTCGGGGAGGAATCCTCGATGTCTTTCCCCCGCTTGCCGACTTGCCGGTGCGGGCCGACTTCTTTGGCAGTGATATCGACGAGGTCACCGAGTTTCATGTGGCCGACCAGCGCTCGTTAGACACCCTGAGCGCGCCGGTCGATATCCCTCCGGCGAGAGAGATGCTGCTGACCGACGACGTCCGTCGGCGAGCAGAGCAGCTTGTCCACGAATACCCAGGAGTGGAGGGGCTCCTTGCGAAAATTTCCGCGGGAGTCGCTGCCGAAGGAATGGAATCGCTCCAACCTGTTCTGCTGGACCGGCTGGCTCCAGTACTTGATTTCTTTCCTGAGGACACTCACATCGTGGAGTTGGAACCAGAGCGCGTGCGCTCGAGGGCGTTGAGCTTGATTGAGACCAATCAGGAGTTCTTGGAGGCGGCCTGGGAGGTCGCAGCCGGGGGATCGCGGGAGCGGCCCATCGATTTTCACGCCGGAGAGTTCTACACCCCCAAGCAGCTTCTGGAACAGGCAGGCCCCAGACAGTGGTCCTCACTGCATGTCCTGGATTCGGGTGATGTGGGGGCACTTCGTGTGCCGACAAATCCCATCGGGCTCGACACCGGGGGTGGCGACCAGGCCATCGCCGCGGTGAAGAGTTTTTTGGATGATGGTTTCCGGGTTGTTGTCTCTGCGGCGGGTCATGGTCTGGTGGACCGGGCAATCAATGTGTTGGCAGATGCCGATATTCCTGCCGCTGAATGGCTGCCGGGCGCTGATCTTGGGCCGCAGACCGTAGCCGTGGTCCAGGCGTCGATTGCTGAGGGGCTCGCGCTACCGGATCAGTCATTGGTGGTGTTCGGCGAGCGGGACTTCTTTGGTGGCAAACAGGCATCGAGGCCTACTCGCTCCGGGCGTTTGGTTGCGAAGAGACGCGATGGCGTGAATCCACTAGAGCTTCGTCCCGGTGATTTCGTGGTGCATGAAATCCATGGGATCGGACGGTTTGTGGAAGTGACCTCCAGGGAAGTCTCGACTGGGGGTCGAGAAGCGAAGAAGACCATCAGAGAGTTTGTGGTCTTGGAATATGCGCCCGGTAAACGAGGCTCACCGCCAGATAAGTTGCTGGTTCCAACCGATCAGCTGGATTTGTTGAGTGTCTATGTCGGTGGGGAAACACCGGCGCTTAGCAAAATGGGCGGGTCCGAGTGGGCGCAGGCAAAGTCCAAAGCCCGCAAAGCCGTGCGGGATATTGCCGTTGACCTCGTCAAGCTCTACAGCGAGCGGATGGCCCAGCCAGGTTTTGCTTTCTCGCCGGATAACGAACTCCAGCGCGAGTTAGAAGATGCTTTTGCCTACGTCGAAACTCCCGACCAACTCCAGACCATCGACGAGGTGAAGGCCGATATGGAACGGCCGATTCCGATGGACCGCCTCATCGCCGGTGATGTCGGGTTTGGCAAGACAGAAATTGCGGTCCGTGCCGCTTTCAAGGCCTGCCAAGACGGCAAGCAGGTGGCGGTGCTGGCCCCCACCACACTGTTAGTTCGTCAACACATGGAAACGTTCCAGGAGCGCTACGCACCCTTCCCGGTCCGGTTGGCAAGCCTGTCTCGTTTCTCTACTGCAGCCGAGGCCAAGAAAGTGATCCAGGGTTTAGCCGATGGCTCAATCGACGTCGTGATTGGCACGCACCGTCTGTTATCCGACCAGGTGTCTTTTCACGACCTGGGCCTTGTGATTGTTGATGAAGAACAGCGCTTTGGGGTGGAACACAAAGACAGGCTGAAAAAACTGCGAAGCAACGTCGATGTGCTGGCAATGAGTGCCACCCCCATTCCCCGGACCTTAGAGATGGCAGTGACGGGGATTCGGGAAATGTCGACCTTGCAGACACCACCCGAAAATCGGCATCCGATTCTCACGTTTGTCGGCGAAAAATCTGACCAGCAGGTGGTTGCCGCGGTTCGGCGGGAGCTGCTTCGCGAGGGGCAGGTGTTTTATGTCTTCAACCGGGTTCAGGGAATTTATGACGCCGCGAGCAGATTGGGAGAGCTGGTGCCGGAAGCTCGCATTGCCGTCGCACACGGGCAGATGGGGGAGGCTGAACTCGAACAGGTCATGGTGGATTTCTGGGAGGGCGACTACGACGTCTTGGTCTCCACCACCATCATCGAAACCGGTATCGACGTCAGCAACGCGAACACCCTGATTGTGGAGAGGGCAGACCGTTTCGGTCTCGCTCAACTTCACCAACTCCGAGGTCGAGTGGGCCGAGGTCGAGAGCGGGCCTATGCCTATTTCTTGTTTGATCCAGAGAAGCCCGTGGGGGAGACCGCGCACGAACGCCTCGACACTCTCGCTTCGCACAGTGACCTCGGGGGTGGAATGCAGATTGCGATGAAGGATCTCGAACTACGGGGTGCCGGCAATCTCCTCGGCGCAGAACAAGCCGGACATATCGCTGGAGTCGGGTTTGATCTATACCTGCGGATGATGTCGGAGGCAATTGGCACCTTCCGAGGTGACGTCGCTCCTGAGCAAACAGAGCTTCGGTTGGAGCTTCCCGTTGACGCGAAGATTCCAGATGAGTACATCGACAGTGACCGTCTGCGTCTGGAGGCGTATCAAAAGCTCTCCCACGCGGCAGCGCCCAGCGTGGAGGAGGGCCTGATTGATCAGGTCGTTGAGGAGCTCACCGACCGTTACGGCTCACCACCTCTTCCGGTGGCAACACTCGTCCAGGCCACGGGGCTTCGACGGCTGGCCCAGTCACGCGGGTTGTCCGAGGTCCTCGTGATGGGCTCGAAGCTGCGTGTCGTCGGTCCGCCACTTCCTGATTCATTGCAGGTGCGACTGGCGCGGATATATCCGCAGAGCTCCTATATGGCTCCAGCGAGGGTTGTGCTGATTCCCCTGCCCGACAATCACGGCGATCAGGCACCCGACACCTGG
>CAJXYC010000050.1 GCA_913063365.1 uncultured Cellulomonadaceae bacterium | reverse complement strand
AACGAATTTCTGATTCCGGAGGCGAGAAGAAGCTGGGCTGTCAGAACCCCCAGCAATCCGCTAAAGGTGATCGCTCGGGAACGGGAGACCAATCGGAGGCCAATCGCGAAGGCCACCACCATGCCAAGGCCAAGCAATAGACCACCTGGCGCGAAGCTTCGGTGTTGCAGAGTGGTAATCAGGCCAACAAAGACCCCTGCCACAAAGACCCCGACATAGCCCGCGATTCGGGCCACCGAAGGAGAC
This sequence comes from uncultured Cellulomonadaceae bacterium, assembly GCA_913063365.1. GTDB lineage: Bacteria > Actinomycetota > Actinomycetes > Actinomycetales > Microbacteriaceae > Pontimonas. Next base: position 8,401 of record CAJXYC010000050.1, on the reverse strand, counting down.
ACCTAGGCGTCCAGGCGCATCATCCAGCCGTAGGGGTCGTCAGCCCGACCCTGTTGGATATCAGTAAGTCGCTGGCGCAGTGAGACCGTGAGCTCTCCAGGCGGCTGATCTTCCGAACCAATGGTGAAGTCCTTGGCTTTCAGCTGTCCAATCGGGGTGACCACTGCGGCCGTGCCACAGGCAAAGGCCTCGACGATATCTCCCGATTCCACACCATCCCGCCACTCCTGCAGTGTGACTGCTCGGCGCTCCACTTTGTGGCCGTCATCCTCTGCCAACTGCAGGATCGAGTCCCGAGTGATGCCCTCGAGGATGGTGTCGCTTGCCGGGGTCACGAGAGTTCCGTCTTTGTGCACAAAGACGATGTTCATCCCGCCTAACTCTTCGATGTATTTGCCCTCCACCGAATCGAGGAACAACACCTGAGCACAGCCGTGTTCGGCTGCTTCCTGCTGGGCGACAAGTGACGCCGCGTAGTTGCCACCGGTCTTTGCCTTTCCGGTCCCGCCCTTCCCCGCACGGGAGTAGTCGGTGGAGAGCCAAATGGACACGGGCTTGACCCCGCGAGAGAAGTAGGGCCCCGCGGGAGCAGCAATCAAGTAGTACGCGACTTTCTTCGCCGCCCGCACACCCAGAAACGCCTCTTTGGCATACATATACGGGCGCAAATACAAGCTCATCTCGGGATCGCTCGGTACCCACGCGCCATCCACGGCGATGAGTTCCTTCAGCGACTGCAAGAAGTAGTCCACCGGTAATTCCGGCAGCGCCATCCGCTTGGCGGAGCGCTGCAAGCGAAGCGCGTTCTGATCTGGTCTAAACGACCAGATGCTGCCGTCTGGGTGGCGGTAGGCCTTTAGCCCTTCGAAGATTTCCTGGCCGTAGTGCAGCACTGCCGCAGCCGGATCCATCGGAATCGGACCATAGGGCTGCACGCGGGGTCGGTGCCAACCGCCTTTTTCTGACCAGCAAATATCCACCATGTGGTCGGTGAACACCGAACCAAAAGGAGGGTCGGCAAGAATTGCCTCACGCTCGGCGTCCGGCATCGGTGAGTCGTTCCTGGTCACCTGGAATTCCAGGTCAACAGGAGCCATCGGGAGGTGGATTGTCATGCGGGTGGTCCTTTGACTGCGTGTCCTGGAAGCCTAGCGCGGAGCGATGAGCGAGAACACTCCTGGCTCAGGCTCTCCTAGCCCAGTTCGCCGCGGATGGCGGCGCCAATTTCCGTGGTTGTCCGAGCGCCCTCGCGCTTGGCCAGATCAGCATCGACCGCGCGTTGAACGGTCTCTGCCAAATCTCGATGTCCCAGGTGGTCCAAGAGGATTGCCGTCGACAAAATGGCTGCGGTTGGGTCCGCGGTGCCGGTCCCAGCGATATCTGGAGCTGAACCGTGGACCGGCTCAAACATGCTGGGGAAGGACCCGTCGGGGTTGATATTTCCAGACGCCGACAGGCCAATACCTCCGCCGACCGCAGCAGCAAGGTCGGTGACGATATCTCCGAAGAGATTGTCGGTGACGATCACGTCAAACCGCGCAGGGTCAGTGACCAGGTAGATCATCATCGCGTCGACGTGGGCGTAGTCGACGGTCACGTCGGGGAATTCTTCTGCCACCTGGTCGACCGTGCGCTGCCAGAGTGCTCCTGCATAGCTCAGGACATTGGACTTGTGCACGAGAGTCAGTTTCTTCCGGCGAATCATTGCCGTGTGGAAGGCATAACGCACGACCCGCTCCACACCAAAGGCCGTATTGACAGAGACTTCCGTCGCCACTTCCTGTGCAGTCCCAGTCCGCAGCGAACCACCATTGCCGGTGTACGGGCCCTCTGTGCCCTCGCGGACGACAACAAAATCAATGTCCCCGGGGTTCGCGAGCGGCGAGCTCACCCCCGCGGATAACCGCGTCGGGCGCAGGTTCACGAAATGGTCAAATGAGAAGCGAAGCTTGAGTAGCAGCCCGCGCTCGATAATGCCCCCGGCGAGCCTCGGATCCCGTGGGTCTCCTCCTACTGCGCCGAGAAGCAGGGCATCGTGCCCAGAGAGCGCATCCAAGCTGTCGTCGGGAAGGATTCGTCCTGTCTCCAGATAGTGCGAGGCGCCAAGCGGATACTCGGTTGTCTCGACATCCATCGTTCCCTGCAAGACCGCCTGCAGGGTGGTCACCGCTTCGGAAGTGACCTCCGGCCCAATTCCATCGCCCGGGATCACCCCAAGATTCAGCGTGGCCATTAGAGCTCCTCGATATCGATGGACCGCATGACCCGCGCGTCAATCGCGGAGGCCACACGCTCCAAAATCTCGTCGTCGACCCGCGAGTCCACCGTCAACACACTGAGAGCCTCACCACCCGCACTCTCCCGGGCGATCTGCATGCCAGCGATGTTGATGTTGTTTTCGCCAAATTCTTTTCCGTACACCGCGACAATTCCTGGACGGTCGGCATACATCATCACGATGTGGTGCTCGGCAAGCGGCACTTCGATTTCGTAGCCATTGATGTCGGTGAGCTTCTGCACTTGCTTCGGCCCCATCAATGTGCCAGACACCGACACACTCGAGCCGTCTCCCAAGACACCTCTGATGGTGAGCAGGTTTCGGTAGAAGGCGCTGTCTTCATCCGTATGCATCGACACCGCCACCCCGCGGGACTCGGCCAGAACAGGAGCGTTGACGTAGCTCACTTTCTCGCTCACGATTTTCTGGAAAATACCCTTCAGGGCAGCCAGTTTCAGCACACTGACGTCGTGCTCGACGATTTCGCCGCGCACCTCGACATCAATGCTGACAAGAGAAGACTCACAGAGACCAATAAAGACCTGGCCGAGGTTTTCCATCAGAGAAATACCCGGCTTCACGCTCTGGTCAATCACTCCGCCCGCCACATTCACGGCGTCTGGCACCAACTCGCCATCCAAGGCGAGCCGCACCGATTTCGCCACCGAAATGCCCGCTTTTTCTTGGGCTTCATCCGTGGACGCACCAAGGTGTGGAGTCAGCAGGATGTTCGGCGCACTAAGAAGCGGCGACTCCAATGGCGGCTCAGTGGAAAAGACATCCAGTCCAGCCCCAGCAATTTGTCCTGTCTGCAGCGCAGTTAACAAGGCGTCCTCGTCGATGATGCCGCCACGACTTGCGTTCACAATCCGCAAAGACGGTTTGGCCTGGGCAAATTGCTCAGTGCTCACCATTCCAACTGTTTCTGCCGTCTTGGGGATGTGCACGGTGATGAAATCTGACCTGGCCATCAGGTCATCCAACGTGGTGAGTTCAACTCCGAGGCTTGCCGCCCGGGCAGGCTGGACGTAGGGGTCAAAACCAATCAGCTGCGCACCAAATCCCGCGAGGCGCTCGGCAACCAGGGCACCAATCCGACCAAGCCCAATGATTCCAATGGTTTTTTCAAACAGCTCAACGCCACTGAACTGCGAGCGCTTCCACTCCCCACCGGCGAGCGATTGGTGGGCAGCGGGAATATTGCGGGCAAGGGCAAGCAAATGGGAAATCGCTAATTCGGCAGCACTCACAATGTTTGAGGTCGGGGCGTTCACCACCATCACACCCGCTTCTGTCGCTGCGGGAATGTCGACGTTGTCCAGTCCCACACCCGCTCGGGCGATGACTTTGAGATCGGGTGCGTGTGAAATGGCTTCGTGATCCATCTGGGTCGCCGAACGAATCAGCACGGCGTGGGCCCCGGGAAGCGCTTTGAGCAGCGCAGCCCTGTCCGTTCCGTCGACGTCGCGGATCTCAAAATCTGGCCCGAGTGCGTCTCGGGTTGCGGGGGAAAGTGCGTCGGCAATCAGCACAACCGGTTTGGACACGTCCTACAAACCTTTCTGTCGTGTCGCGGGGTACCCCGCGGGAAACAGCGGGCCCGGTCTGCGGGATAGTCTCCCCAGCCTAGCCCGGCTGCAGTACCGATTACTTCGTGAGACGGGGCAACCGCGTCGGAGCGACGCTCACCACTCGGTGGAAAGGCGCTTGCTCAGGACCGGAAGCGCTCATCCAAGCGTCTGTCCCGCTCTTCCCTGGCCTCACGAATGGCCTGAACTCCATCAAAGTCACTGGTGGCATCCGTTGGCTGGGTTGCCAGATAGGCCTCAAGTCGGGCCTTAAGCTCGGCGTTTGTGGGCCTCCGTGCGGCTTCGGTCAACAAGTCCAAAACATATTCGGAGATTGACTGCTTCTCATCCGACGCCACCTTGCTAAGCCTGTCGTAGACATCCTGGGGAACATTTCGAATAACAATTCTTCGCTTCATGACCTCAGGTTAATTGGGACCACCGACAGGCTTGTCGCGAGGGTCTCACCAACCGCGCGGGTCACCCAAGTCAGCTTCAGCCGAGCAACACAAACGCTCTCCAGGCTTGCTCTCCCGCTAATAAAGACACCGCGAGTGCGGCCTGGATGGCGAGGGCAAGGACATAAATCAACGCTGACTCGACGGCCGATTTCCGCCGCCATCCCCACCAGAGCCCACCGAGAAGAGCTCCAACGGGCAGCACGACCCCTGGAACCAAGAGGAACCACGGCGTTGACTCCGCAACGCCCAGTGCTTGGTAGTAGGCGGGAAGGCCCAACAGGTTGCCCACACCCTCCCAGATATCCCATCCGGCGAAGGCCACGAAGACGACCGTGACAATGATTTTTCCGATCACGCGAGCACCGCCGGCAACACAAACGGCCAGGGCATTAAGACAAGGAGTCCCAGCAGCAGAACACCGCCTCGTTTTCTGGGACTCCACTCAGCCCCAATCCACAAAACGGCCACAAACCATAGCGGTGTGGCGACGTAACAGAGGAACTGTCCAAAACTGGCCATCACCGCGTCAACCACACCGGTGAACTGCGGCTGGGGTTGGTTGGCAAGCCCGATCACCCACGCGAGTGCCCACATCACATAGACGCCACCCAGCACAGCAGTGAGCCAGACGCCGGGCTCGCGTGGACCAGCCTCCTGGGCTACCGGTCCAACCTGGTCATCGTCATCGTCGAGGCCTGGACCCCAGTCGAAGGCCTCCTCGTCCGAGGAGTCAGTCACTCTCGAGTGCTACCGCCCTGCGGAGCCTTCGACGTAGTCCTCGTCGGTGTCTTTCCAGGCAAACAGCGCGCGAAGCTTCCGACCGGTTTCCTCAATCGGGTGCTGCTCGCCCTTCTTACGAAGCTCCATAAACTCAGGCGCTCCCTTGTCCTGGTCACCGATAAAGCGCTCGGCAAAGGCACCGGACTGGATGTCGGCCAGGATGCCCTGCATCCGCTCCTTCACCTCGGGAGAAATCACCCGCGGTCCGGAGACGTAGTCGCCGTATTCGGCCGTGTCGCTCACTGACCACCGCTGCTTGGCGATACCACCCTCGTGGATCAAGTCAACGATCAGCTTTAGCTCGTGGAGCACCTCGAAGTAGGCAATTTCTGGCTGGTAACCAGCCTCGGTCAGCACTTCGAAGCCGTACTGGATGAGCTGCGAGGTTCCACCACAGAGCACGGCCTGCTCACCAAACAGGTCAGTTTCGGTCTCTTCGGTAAAGGTCGTGGTGATACCACCCGCGCGCAGGCCGCCGAGAGCCTTCGAGTAGGACCAGGCGAGATCCCAGGCACCTCCGGTGGCGTCGTTTTCCACGGCGACAATGACGGGCACACCGCGGCCGGCGACGTATTCACGTCGGACAGTGTGGCCCGGGCCCTTCGGCGCGACCAACAGCACGTCCACGCCCGTGGGCGGCTGGATGTAACCAAAGCGAATGTTGAATCCGTGGCCAAAGACCAGGGCTTTACCGTCTGTCAGATTCGGTGCGATGTCTTCGCGGTAGAGGTGTCGCTGGTGCTGGTCGGGAGCGAGAATGACGATGACGTCTGCCCAGGCGGTTGCCTCGGGAGTGGTCATCACTTCGAAGCCTGCTTCTTCTGCCTTCTGAATCGACTTTGAGCCTTCTTTGAGGGCGACCACGACCTCCACACCTGAATCACGAAGGTTCTGGGCGTGTGCGTGGCCCTGCGAGCCGTAGCCCACGACGGCTACCTTCTTGCCGGTGATGATGCTTAAATCGGCGTCTTTGTCGTATTTGATATCCGTCACGAACCCGTGCTCCTTAGTGTGTGGTGAGTAGGCCTATGAGCCTAGTTTTTTCCTAAACGCTCTGTAATGCTCTTCGAACCGCGACCGATCGCCAAGAGTCCCGACTGCGCGATTTCCTTGATGCCATAAGGCTCGAGGACTTTGAGAAGCGCGTTAATTTTCGCGGTATCTCCGGTCACTTCAATCACCAGTGCATCGGTGACCACGTCGACGACCCGGGCGCGGAAGAGATTTGCCGCCTCCAGAATCTGCGACCTGGTGGAGTTGTCGACCTTTACTTTGACCAGCATGTGCTCACGCTGGACGGAAGCCTCAGGATCTAGCTCCACAATCTTCAACACATTCACGAGCTTGTTCAGCTGCTTGGTCACCTGCTCCAGTGGCAGACCCTCCACTTCCACCACCACGGTGATGCGGGAGAGGCCAGAGATTTCTGTTTTTCCCACCGCCAGGGATTCGATGTTGAATCCGCGACGGGCGAATAAGCCTGCGACGCGAGTCAGCAGACCAGGTTTGTCCTCCACCAGGAGGGAAAGAACGTGTTGCACTATTCGTAATCCCAGTCTGGTGCGTGGTCTCTCGCGTACTGCACGTTCGAGTTCCCCACTCCTTGAGGCACCATCGGCCACACCATCGAGTCCTTTGAAACGATGAAGTCAATCACGACCGGGCGGTCGTTTGTCTCCATCGCCAAGCGAATAGCCGGCTCCACTTCTTCCTTTGTCCGCACGCGAATACCAAGGCATCCGTACGAGTCAGCAAGCTTCACAAAGTCAGGAACCATCACGGTGTCGTGCCCGGTGTCCAGGTCGGTGTGCGAGTGGCGACCTTCATAGAACAGCGTCTGCCACTGCCGGACCATGCCGAGAGACGAGTTGTTGATTACCGCAACCTTGATGGGGATGTTGTTAATCGCGCAGGTGGCGAGCTCCTGATTAGTCATCTGGAAGCAACCGTCTCCGTCAATCGCCCAGACCAAGCGGTCTGGCTCGGCAACCTTGGCGCCCATCGCGGCAGGAACGGCGTAACCCATGGTGCCGGCACCGCCGGAGTTCAACCAGGATCCGGGGCGCTCGTACTTAATGAACTGTGCCGCCCACATTTGGTGCTGCCCCACACCGGCTGCGTAGACAGCTTCAGGACCGCCCATTTCGCCGATTTTCTGAATCACCCACTGGGGAGAGAGCAGTCCGTCGTCTGGCTCGTCGAAACCAAGCGGGTATGCCTCACGGAGTGCGTTCAACCGCTCCCACCACGCGGTGTAGTCGGGGGCTTTCTTTGCTGCCGCCTCTTCAAAAGCGGGGAGGAAATCCTGCAAGACGTCTTTGGCGTCGCCCACGATCGGCACTTCGGCGTGACGGATTTTTCCGATTTCTGCCGGGTCAATATCGATGTGCACGACCTTGGCGTGCGGGGCAAAGTCGGCGACTTTTCCGGTCACCCGGTCGTCAAAGCGCGAGCCAATGGCGACCAACAGGTCAGCCTCTTGGAAGGACAGCACAGCAGGAACCGTGCCGTGCATTCCAGGCATTCCCAGATGCAACGGACTCGAGTCAGGAAATACTCCGCGGGCCATGAGCGTCGTCACCACCGGAGCACCCACACGGTTGGCAAAAGCCGTCAGTTCTGCCTGTGCTCCCGCACGAATACAGCCCCCACCCACATAGAGAAGCGGCTTCTTGGCCTCGACAAGCATCTGGGCCGCGGCCTGCACCTGCTTTTGGTTGGCTTTGGTCACCGGGTGATAGCCGGGAAGGTCCACCTCGTCTGGCCACACAAACGGAGCCGACTTCTGCTGGGCGTCTTTGGTCACATCGACCAAGACAGGACCAGGACGACCAGTGGTGGCAATTTCGTAGGCGGCTTTCATCACCGCGGGGATGTCTTCTGGCTTAGTCACCAAGAATGAATGCTTAGTAATCGGCAGGGTGACACCGGAGATGTCAACTTCCTGGAAGGCATCTGTTCCCATCGAAGTGGAAAACACCTGTCCGGTAATGGCCAACAGCGGGACCGAATCCATATGTGCATCGGCGATGGCGGTCACCAAGTTGGTGGCTCCCGGGCCCGAAGTGGCAATCGCGACTCCGAGGCGCCCGGACGCCGCCGCGTAACCTTCGGCCGCGTGCCCAGCGCCCTGCTCGTGACGGACCAGGATGTGTCGAATCTTCTCGGCCGACATTAATTCGTCATAAAACGGCATGATCGCGCCGCCTGGCAGGCCAAAGACATCGGAAACGCCAAGAAGCTCGAGTGAGCGCAAAATAGCCCCCGAGCCTGTCAGCACGGGTGCATCGGCCGGGATCGGGGTCGCCGGCGCC
>CAJXYC010000049.1 GCA_913063365.1 uncultured Cellulomonadaceae bacterium | reverse complement strand
GCGGTCGTGGTGACCGTCTACCGGGTCTTGACGATTCGGCCGTTTTTCCCCGACGGAATGCTGGAGGCCATCAATGATGTGCTCTTCATTGTCATCATCCTGGAGCTCGTCCGGACGATCATTGCCCGTTTCACTGACGGCTTCTACCAACTGAGCAAGTTCTTGGTCATTGGTGTGATTGCCAGTGTGCGACACATCCTCTCGGTGGGGTCGTCACTCACTCTCGACCAGGGCAAATCCACTGAGGAGTTCCAGCGCGCGATTCTGGAGCTGGGAGTAAATGCTGGCGTGGTGCTTGCTTTGGTCTTTGCCATCGTGCTGGTGCGCCGGGCCGAGAACGACAGAAAACCCACTCCCCGCTAATCTCCGGCTCCTAGACTGTTGAGCCTGGAGGTCGCTATGGAGTTGTGGGTGCAAATCGCCATTCAGGCAGGGATTGCTCTGGCGGTTGCTGGAGCCGTCCTCGTGGCTATCTGGGTCCTCGTCAAGGCCTTGTCCGGTAGGGTGGACTGGCTTACTCCTGCTTATGAGGATGTACGGCCCAGACTGACCTTCTTTGTTTTTGTGCTCGCTGTGTTAATCAGCGTCTCCTCTGTCCAAGCGACCGGGGAGCTGTGGTGGCAGATTACTTCCCAAGCGCTGCTGATCTTGCTGGTGCTCTCCGGCGGGTTCCTGCTGCAAGAAATTGTCAGCTACAGCGTCATGAGACTGATTGACAAGTTCGAACAGGGTGACTTGAACGACGCCGAAACCCGTCGAATTGCCACTCAACTTCGACTAGTGCGGCGGCTGGCGAACGCCATTATTGGTGTGCTGACGGTGGGCCTTGCGCTTTTTACCTTCCCGGAAATCCGAGGGTTAGGGGCGGGAATTCTGGCCTCTGCCGGTGTGTTGAGCGTCATCGGTGGCCTCGCGGCACAGTCAGTTCTTGGAAACCTTTTTGCCGGAGTGCAGCTGGCCTTTAGTAACGCCATTCGCCGGGGCGATGTCGTCGTGGTCGAAGGTGAATGGGGGACAATCGGCGAAATCACGCTGTCGTATGTGGTCGTCTATATCTGGGACGAGCGGCGCCTCATTGTCCCCTCCACCTACTTCACCCAAACTCCGTTTGAGACATGGACCAGAAACTCCCCCAAGGTCTACGGAGTTGTCATGGTCGATATGGACTGGCGAGTCCCCGTGGAAGAGGTTCGAAAAGAGTTTCATCGGTTTATCGAGACCACTGAGCTGTGGGATAAGCGCACAGCAGACTGCTTGGTGACTGACGCGACCGGTGGCTTCCTCCAAATCCGCTTCGTGGCCTCCGCAGAAGACTCGTCGAAGCAGTGGAGCCTGCGCTGCTTAATTCGTGAGCACATGGTCGAGTGGGTGCGAGAGAACTACCCCGACGCCCTTCCCCGTACCCGCGTCCTCGTTGAGGGCGAGCCTGGAAAATAGCTGAGACCTTCGGGGATTTAACCCGTGCGTCACATTTGCGGTTTACCGTACACCCATGGCAACCGAACGGTTTCGCCGCGTGCTCCGAGGATTTGACCCGGAGCAAGTGTCCGGTGCCATCGAGAGTCTCGAGCGCGAGCTCGCAGACACTCGTCGCACCCTTTCGGATGTCGATCAGACTTTGACACAACTGCGTCTATCGACCGCCGAACAAGTTGAAAACGCTGGCGCCGAGGCGAACGCCCTACTCGCTGAAGCGCGAGCAGAGGCCGCGCGAATCCGAGAACAGGCCTCCAGCGAAGCGGAAGCGCTCCGGTCGGAAGCGGAAAACGCGCTCACCGACACCCGCGCCCAGCTGGAGAGAGACCGGGCGGCGTCTGCGGAAGAGATTCGGGAACAGGTCGAGCGGGCCAACAATGAAGTGTCCCGGGCAAACGCGCGAGCACAGGAAATCATTCAGTTCGCCAACTCCCAGTCGGAAAAACTGAAGTCCGAGGCGAGCGAGACTCTGCGGAGCGCCGAGGAGCGTGCGCAGGTGTCTGACGGTGAGCTCCGTCAACGAGGGCTCGACGCCGAACGTCGGGCGGCAGAGTTGCGAGACCAGGCCGAGGCACACGCCCGCAAGGTGTACCGCGAGGCTGATCGGTACGCACAGGCAGTTGAACAGCGCAGCCGAGAGCTTCAAACCCACGCCGAGCAGATGGTGCGTGAGGCGAAACGTCGGAGCGAAGAAATTGGTGGACAGGCAATGGACTTTGCCAAGCGGATTTTGGGCGAAGCTGTGGAACAGATGAGCCACGTGTCTGAGGAAGTGTCCGGGCAAATGGCCGTCGTGAACCGGATGAGACGCTCCGTCACCGAACAGTTGGAGCGGCTTGCCACAACGGAGCCTCCGGCGGTGTCCGATTCGGCACGCCTTAGTTCGGTGGAGACGCTGATTCGAGACTCAAGCCAGGCGGAGCTCGACGACGCTGACGCCGTGGATGACGAGCGTCGCGAGTCAACTGCGGATATCGAGGAAGAAGACGGTTAGACCATCGCCGGCTCGCGGAGCGCGGCTCTGTCCAGCCGCCAGGTGAGCGCCATATGGGGAACGGTCAGCGCCCAAATGATCACCAGTGTGACCCACAGGTAATCTGCTGACAGATTGCCTCCTGTCCACCAGGTCAAGCCCACCGCCACGATGAGCGTGCCAATCAGTGCCGGAATTCCAGGCAACACCGCTTTGGTAAAACCCGCCGCCGAGGACTGTTCAGCGCGCGACAGAGCACCTGGCATTTCCAGTACCAGCCTCGCGGTGTGGCGCTGGGCGTGCCAGAGTCCGAAGTACACAGCAAAGGCCACGAGGGGCGGGGTGAAAATCGCCAGGAGTGCCAGAGCGAGCAGGTCAACCGCATCTCGCACCTGTCCACCCACTACAAGCCAGATAATTCCTCCTGCCCCAGCGGCGAGAGTCACCACCCAGAGCAGGTCTCCAATGCCTTGATCCCATCCTCTGAGAGTCGGATTGACGAGGTTCAGTGCGCTATCGGCTTCGCTACTGGTCAGAGGAATGACAACGGGTAGAAATCCCGCGGGGAAGGCATAGACGGCCCAGGGAACCCGGGACTTCGATGACTTCTCGTCCGCCATTTGCCGCAAAAAAGCAGCGTCTCCGATTCCAAAATGAACAGCACTCATCAGCACGACCCCGATGAAGCCGACCACGTTCCAGGTCAAAATCGCGGCTACCGCCAAACCTGTCACCGCAAGATATCCCGCGACGAACAACGCCATCCTGCCAACCCTCATGGATGGCACCGTCACCAAGTGATCCATGGCTCCGTGCGGAATTCCTGCTGCGAGCGCGGCTACCGCCAACCAGACCTGCCACGGAGCGGTACCCGAGGCGCCAAAAGCTGAGGCAATCACGCTGACAGCCACAGCTGCCAGGGCCGCGACAGTGGACATGGTCCGCACACGGGCAAAAATCACGCGGGCAGCAGGCGTCATGTCTTCAGCCTATTCAAGCCCCGCACCAGTAGTTTGTCTGCGTGGGCGAATGGTCGTATATCGCAATGCTCGCCTTTGTGGTTCTGGCTTCCAGTTGGTTGGAATGGGTCTTCGACCTCCGGGTCTATCGCGATCCGCGCCGCTTGCTCAGCACTGTTGCGATTGCGGCGCCTCCTTTTTTGGTGTGGGATGCGTGGGCCATTTCTCAGGGCCACTGGTTTTTCGACCGCTCTCAGATGCTGGGGATTATTGGGCCTTTCAACATTCCGCTCGAGGAGTATCTGTTTTTTGTGTTTATTCCCATTGCTGCGGTGCTCACCTGGGAGGGTGTCAACGCCTTTCTTGCCCTGGTGAAGAAGTGGCGGAGCGCATGACGTATTCCGCGATCGCCTCGTATTCAGTGATCCTGGCGATCATTTTGGATTTGTTTGTGATCCGCTCTGCAGTGACGGCTCAGTGGCGGTTCTACTTTGCCTGGGCGATTTTGCTGGTCTTCCAGCTACTCACCAATGGCTGGCTGACCGGTCGTGGAATTGTTCAGTACGACGAAAGCCAAATCACCGGCGTGCGGCTTGCCAACGCCCCGGTGGAAGATATCGCGTTTGGGTTCGCGCTTATCGTCCTCACGTTGTCGGTCTGGCTTCGCCTGCAGGACCGGAGCCGAAGCCAGTGGGGTGCTGGGAAGCGCGCCCGGCGACGCGCTTCGTCGGTTCACTGACTTGTGGGCTAGGTCACCGCAACAGGTTTGGTGAGGCGGGTAGCAGCAGAGGGGCCAAAAATAATTCGGCGTCGGACTTTGCCAGAAAGATAGTCAATGGCAATGGTTCCCAGGATGATAATGACGAGCCCGAGGCCCGCCGTTCCAAACTCTTTGAAGCGCAACGCCTGCGCAACATCGTTCCCAATTCCCCCCGCACCAATCAGACCCATGACCGCTGAGGCACGGATATTTACCTCGAATCGATAGAGCACGAAAGAGGCATATTCGGGAAGTAGTTGCGGGAGCACACCCCACCGAAGCCTCTGAAGCCGGCCCGCCCCGGTAGCGTCCACTGCCTCGATTGGTCCTGGCTGGATTCCCTCAGCCGTCTCGTAAAAGAGCTTGCCCAGGGTTCCTACTGACCCGATGGCGATTGCCAAGACACCAGCCATGGGAGTGAGACCGAAAATTGGAATCAAGGCAATGGCCAGGATGACCTCAGGAACCGCTCGGAGCAGATTGAAGACTTGACGGGTCACCCACGCGATGGGGCGACCCACCAGATTCTCTGCTGCCAAGAAAGACAACGGAATGGCAACCAGTGACGCCATGATGGTGCCAAGCCAGGCAATCGAAATCGACTCCCACAGCGCGGCTAAGAGCTTTCCTGTCTCGTCGAACGGCATTTGACCAAACATCAGGACCGACACTCGCCACACGTCTGCGGGAAGGTCGACAAATCGTTCCCACTTAATCTCCAAATCGAGTAGTGACCACAGAACAAGTGCGACGACCACGATGGTTCCCACCCGTCGGAACCAGTCAACAGGCCGGGTCGGCACCTTGGGCTTCGTCATACAAGCCTCCGTCGAAGTGAGACGGACAATCTCTCCACGAGGAACACCACGAGGAAGAACATCAGCACGAGGCCCCACACCTCACTCCATTCACCTCGTCCTCGGAAAAACTCGATGCGCGCTCCGATACCGCCGGCTCCCACGAGCCCGAGGACCGCGGAGGCCCGAAGGTTCAGCTCGAAGCCGTAGAGAAGGAACGAGGTGTAGGCAGGGAGAATTTGCGGCACAACCGCTGTCTTGAGCAATGCCGTCAAGGATGCGCCGCTGGCTTGGGCCGCCTCAATGGGCCCTCGATCGATCCCATCCAACGTGTCTGCTGTCAACTTGGAGACCACCGCGATAGAGAAGAAAAACAGTGCAAGCCATCCGGGTAGGACGCCAATTCCGACAGCGGTCACGAACAGCAACGCCCACAACAGGTCAGGGATCGAACGAACAACGGCGTTGAATGTTCTGACCATGGCTCTCAGGGCCGGGTAGGGGTTGCCAAAATCTGTCGCCCACATGGCCAGCGGAAGCGCAACCACTCCCCCGGTTGCTGTTCCCAGAATGGCGAGCTGCAGTGTCTCGACAAACGCCCGCGCTGAACGCTCCGACCAAATCTGCGAAATATCGGGACGCAATAAGCCCTCGACCACGAGGTTCCGGCGGAAAAGGTTTTCCACGATCTCAAGAAAGGAAAACTCAACGGTGATTGCGGTCACCACAGTGAGAACAACAGCCGCAATTGACCCCCATATGGTGAATCGGCTAGGGGGTGGCTTCGCAGGAAGCTCCGTGGCCGTCGCAGGGGTTGTCATCCGAGAGACGCTTCGTCGCTCAACGTGTCATCTGAGGTGAGCGAACGTCCATAGATTCCTTCGAACACGGCCGGCGTGCATTCCGACCCTTTTCCGTCGAACACCACCCGGCCATCGCGCAATCCGATGATTCGCTCGCCGTAGGCCACCGCAAGATCTAAGAAATGGAGATTGATAACAGTGGTGATACCAAGCGCATGGTTGATGGATTGCATATGTTGCATGACAGCGTGGGACGTCGGGGGATCCAGAGACGCGACTGGTTCATCCGCAAGAATGACCTTGGGTTGTTGAGCTAACGCCCTCGCGATTCCCACTCGCTGGCGCTGACCCCCGGAAAGCGCGGTGGCCCTGGAATGTGCGCGCTCTAACATTCCGACCCTCTCCAAGGACTCCGCAGCAATATCCAAATCAGCTGACGGATAGAGACTGAATAGAGTGCGCCAGGTGGGCAGGTGGTGAAGCCGACCCATCATGACGTTGTTCAAGACAGTGGAACGGTCAACCAAGTTGAAGCCCTGAAAAATCATGCCGACCTCAGCACGCAGGTCGCGTAGTTGCCGCCTGTTCATCTGATGCACAGGCCGGTCGTCGACGTAAAGCTCTCCAGCTGTCAGCGGGACCAAGCCGTTAATGGCCCGGATAAGGGTCGATTTCCCGGCCCCGGAGAGCCCGACAACGACCACGAGTTCTCCCTTGGGGATGTCCAAGGACACTTTGTCGAGACCCCGAGTGCCATTGGGATACTCGACAGTTGCATCGACTAACCGAATCATCGCAACCCCCTCGATTGCTTCGACCCTACGACAGTGGCCCGGCTCGAGACGAGCCGGGCCACTGTGGGAAGGAAACTAGCCGAGCAGGTCACCCAGCTCTGCTTCGAGGTCGCGAATGACATCGAAGTCGCTGGACTCCACCGGCACGACATCGTCGATGCTGTAAAGCTCGCTCAGCAGAGCTGCTCCCTCTTCGGTACCGGCAATGCTCACGAAGGCGTCCTGGATTTCCTGTCGCAATTCGGGCGAGAGGTCACCAGAGGCGGCAAAGCCATCGTTTGGAATCGGTCCTGACCAACCGAAGACGACAACCTTTTCGCCTACATCGGGTGATGTCTCGGCGATATCACCGCGAGCGTCGTTATAGGACACACCGACAACGGCGTCGCCGTCGTAAACAGCCTGCACGGAGGCGTCGTGGCCGCCGGCGAACACACCGTCGATACCGTCAATCGGGTCAACTCCCGCTTCCAGCAACTGCAGCGAAGGAATTGCGTAGCCAGATGTCGAGCCCTGGTCTACGAACGAGACGGCCTGGCCTGCGACCAGTGGCAACTTGTCGGCCCCAATCGGCCCGTCCGTCACATCAGCGCCGAGAACACCGTTGCAGTACAGGTATCCATCTTCGTCGGCTACTGGCTCGTCGTCACAGAAGGTGTCAGGGTCATTGGTGATCCATTGAGTCACATAAAGAAGAGAACCGAAACGCTCGGCCTGTAGCAAGAGCTCGGCATCGGCCTGCTCTTCGGCCTGGACCATCTGACGCGGGCCAAGACCACCAGCAATCTGAGCCTGACCGGAGGCAAGAGCAGCAATGACGCCTGCGTAGTCGCTCGGGACCAGAGGGGTCACGGGGATTCCCAACTCAGCTTCCAACAGGTCAGCAAGTGGTTCCGCAGTCTCAATCAGGCCACCTGCCTCCTGCGAGGGAGTAAGGGTCAAAACGAGCTCATCTGGCTGGGACGAGCAGGCCCCGAGAGTGAGGGCCGCAGCTGCGCCGAGAGCGGCAACTTGGAGAGTTTTCAACGTGATTCCTTTCACTTTGGGCATTTGGGACACCACAAAAAAGCGGCGTCGCCGAGACAGTATTTATTCCCTGTGAATGGTCCGTGTCGGTGGGGTAACAACCCGTTTAATTGGGGCTCGGTTGGACGCGCATCGAGCCTGCGGGTCAGTCCATCCGCACGCCACCGTTGATGTCGTAGGTGGCGCCCGTCACAAATCTGGCGTTAGGAGAAACGAGAGAGGAAATAATCCAGGAAACATCTTCTGGAGTGCCAAATGAGCCAAGAGGAACCTGAGCACTCAATTCCTCGCGCATTTCGTCATCGAGCTGCATGGTCATCGGGGTGCTGATGAAACCGGGGCTCACGCAGTTAACCCGAATTCCTTCCGGCGCCAGCAACCGCGCAAAGCTTTTCGAGATGGCCAAGATTGCCGCTTTGCTCGTCGCGTAGTGGAACGGGGCAAGAATCCCGCCCACCTGGCCAGCGAGGGAGGACAAATTGACAATCGCTCGGTCGCCCGTTGCCGCGCGAAGCAGCGGGAGGCACGCCCGCGTGAGGAAGAAAGTACCCCGGGCGTTGGTCTGCAGAACAAAATCCCACTCTTCTTCCGTAATCTCATCGATTGTTCGATAGGGAAGAACGCCGCCGTTGTTGACCAGAACATCGAGACTTCCCCATGTCTCGGACATTTCGTTCATCAGCCGCGAAATTGACTCCGAATCACGCTGGTCGAGTTGCGACACATGAACGTCCGGAGCTCCCGCCTCACGACACTGCTCCGCGACCGCATGAGTTTCGGCCTGTCGTGTTCCGTAGGTAAGCCACAACGAATAGCCCTCACCTGCGAGGCGCAAAGCGGTGGCTTCACCGATGCCCGAGGATGCCCCCGTGACGAGCGCTTTTCGAGCGTCCATACCCAAAGGCTAGAGCACGACAGCGGTCACTGAACAGGAAAAATCTCGGCTCACTGTGTTAGTGCCCCTGCCCTCCAGCGTTTTTTAGCCACGGTCCGCGTCCGCGGTAGGCTGTGGGCACCGTGCGCTGCGAGCTGACTGGCAGCCCCTCAGTTCCCCCGGGACCCCTCATGGAAGCACCCCTATGACACACACCATTTCCGAAAAGGATCTCTCGCGGTGGACAACTGAACTTGTGGCGAGTTGGGGATATTCCG
>CAJXYC010000048.1 GCA_913063365.1 uncultured Cellulomonadaceae bacterium | reverse complement strand
CGAACATGCTCGCCATACCCAGAGAAATCCGGGACTTTCGCATTGTGGTGCCTCTTTCCTTCTGTTTACAGTGGACGGCCACCCGGGAGTGGCCTGATACCCGACTAGGCAGTCGGGGTTTTCACGCGGCCTCGGGTCACCTGCCTGAGGCTTCCCACGACCGCGCGAATACTTGCGGGATCACTCGTCACAGCGATCAGCAGGATCGCTCCGATGAAGATCTGTTGGACGGGAACTTGGACTCCTGAGAGCGTCAGGGCCACCTGGAGGATTCCCAGGGACGCTGCACCAATCAGGGTTCCCACAATCGAGCCGCGACCACCCTTGAGGTAGTTACCTCCGATGATGGCGGCAGCGAAGCTGGCCAGCAGCACGGTCGCTCCCGCTGTGGGGTCGGCCGTGGTCCGCTCGAGGGTGTTGATGACACCGGCCAGTGACGACACGAAGCCGGAGATCATGAATCCGGTGAAGATCCGGCGCTTGACCGGAATTCCCGCGTCGTAGGCGGCTTGACGGTTCCCACCGACGGCGAAGAACTCGCGTCCTGCCTTCACCCGCGAGACAAACATCTGGATGGCGATGAACACCAGGACAAAGATGAGGATGCGGGGGGTCAGGGGACCGATGAGCGGAAGACCAAACGCAATTCCGGCGTCTTTGTTGGCGAGGCTCACCGGCGCTTCGTCGGAGAGCACGAATGCCAGGCCGCGGAGGGCAAACAGGCTGCCCAGCGTCGCGATAAAGGAGTTGATTCCAATAACGGCGACGAAGAAGGCGTTGATAGCCCCCACGACCAGCCCGGTCGCCAACCCGGCGAGAATTCCGAGCCACAGGTCGGGAACCAGCGCCATGACCACGCCGGAGAGAGCCAGGGTGCTGGCCACACTCAAGTCGAGCTCTCCCATCAGGATCACCGCGGTGAGACCGAGGGCCACGATGCCGATCAGCGCGATACGCCCGAGGGTCACCGGGTAGGCGGTGAACACCAGCGGCTCGAACAGCGCGACGGCGACGAGAATCACGACGAGCAGGGCCACACCGCGCCCCTCCGTCCGCCTGGCCAGCGTGGTGCGCAGTTTGCCGAAGAAGCTCTCGCTGCCGGCTTTACCAAGTTGCATGGTCTGGGTCATCGCTGGCCCACCTTTCGTGCGATGGCGTCAATGGACACCGCGATCACAATGAGCAAGCCGAGGGCCACCTGCTGGTATCCGAAGCTGATTCCGGAGAGAACCAGGATGTTGGTGAGCACACTCACGAACACCACTCCCAGCAGCGTGCGGAAGATACTTCCTCGGCCACCGAACACGCTGGTACCACCCACGATGATGGCGGCCAGCGCCCGGAACTCATATCCCTGACTCATCGCCGAGACCGCCGTGTTGGAAAACGCTGCGAGGACAAAGCCGGCAATCATCGCCGCGATGGCCGTGACAATGAACGCGCCGATGATGACCAGGCCGGTGTTGGTACCACCCAGGCGGGTCGCCTTTTCGTTTACTCCGAAGGAGCGCACGAGGAATCCGAAGTTGGTCCGGGTGAGCAGGATCGACAGCAGGATGGTCATGATGAGCAGGACCACTGCCGAATAGGGGACAGGGCCGAGCTTGCCCAGACCAAACTCGCGGATGGGACCGTCGGGCGGTCCGAAGAAGATGGACCCTCCGGAGAAGTAGCGCAGCAGACCTAAGCCGATATAGGTGGTCGAAAGCGTCACGATCACCGCATTGGCTTTGAAGTAGCCCACCGCGACACCGTTGACGATGCCGTAGACCAGGGCGGCGGCGAGGGCCGCGAGGAAGGCGAGGAACAGGCCGTATTCGTTACTCACGGCGATGAGGATCACCGCGGCAGTGGCGACCTGGGCCACCACCGACAGGTCGAGATAGTTTCCGCTGATGACGACGAAGGTCATTCCCACGGCGACGATTCCGATCGGGGCCGCCCGGTGGAACACGTCGGTGATGTTCTGCAGCGAGGCGAACCCGTCGACAAACAGGAACGCGAAGAGCACGAGGACGGCGGTAAAGACGAAGATGCCGTTTTCGGCAAACCACGCCACCCCACTGCCGCGGGTCTTCGCCGGCTTCTCGTCTGATGTGACGGCTTCTCCGAGAGCCATCTGCTGAGTGAGTGTTTCTTTCGCCACTATGCGCTCACCATCTTTTCTCCGGATGCCAGCGACATCACTGATTTCTCGTCAGCCTCTTCGCGGCTGAGGGTTCCTTGGATTTGCCCGTCGCGCACGACGTGGATCACGTCAGACAATTCGAGAAGTTCGGGAAGGTCAGAGCTCACGACGAGCACGGCCGTACCGTTATCGGCGAGTTCTTTGACCAGGCGGTGAATTTCGGCCTTCGCTCCAACATCCACACCACGGGTGGGCTCGTCGAGAACGATGAAGGAGGGTTTACGACCCAACCACTTTGCCAACACAATCTTTTGCTGGTTTCCTCCGCTGTATTGACCAGCTTCGCGCTTGATCTCTGGCGGACGCAGCCCCACCCGGTCGGCCAGCTCCTGGGCGAAAGTCATGATTTTCCTCTTCAACTGGAACCCGGCGCTGGAGAGCTCCTTACGGTTGGGGAGGTTGATGTTTTCAAACACCGCCATCGTCAGCGCCAACCCGTCGCTGCGGCGCTCCTCGGGGATGTATCCCACGCCGTTTTTCACTGCCGACTGATAGCTGGTGATGGCCTTGGTCTTGCCGCCGACCGAAATGGTGACGTAGCCGGCGGTGCGGTCGTCAGCACCGATGATGGCGCGCACCAATTCGGTGCGACCAGCACCAACGAGCCCGCCAAGACCGACAATTTCTCCGGCCCGCACCTCGAGGTCCACTCCGTTGACTCCCGGAGCACGAATACCCTCAGCCTTTAAAACGACTTCGCCGGGGTTTGCCTCGCGGTGAGACTGCAGGTCTTTTTTGAGCTCACGGCCGACCATCTGGTCGACGATGGCTTCTCCCGAGGTGTCCTTAATCGCCATGTTGGCCACGCGTTTTCCGTCACGGAGGATGGTGACGTTGTCACAAATGGCGAGAACCTCGGGGATTCGGTGGGAGATATAGACGATGGCCATACCGGTCTTGGCCAGGCGCTTGAGCATCTCCAGCAGGTAGTCGGTCTCGGCGGGCGTCAGGGTCGCGGTCGGTTCGTCGAGGATGAGGACCTTCGGCTTGCGCGCAACGGCGCGAGCAATCTCCACGAACTGGCGCAGCGCGACAGACAGTCGAGAAATACGCTCGTTCAGGTCGACCGATACACCAATTTCTTCTAGAGCCTCAGCAGCCGTCTTCTTCATCTCCCCGTAGCGGGTGAATCCGACGGTGGTGGGAGCTGACCCGAGCATGATGTTCTCAGCAACGGTCATCTCGGGAACGAGGGAGAGTTCCTGGTGCACCAGCGACACCCCAGCGTCGATGGCCTCTTTGGCACCGTGGGCGAGGGGCTGACCCTCGACAAAGACTTGACCGCTGTCTTGCTCGATGATCCCGGCCAGCACACGCATCAACGTGGACTTGCCGGCGCCGTTCTCCCCAACGAGCGCGTGGATTTCACCCGGCATCACCTGGAGGGAGACATCATCCACGGCGATAGCCCCACCAAATCGTTTGACGATGTTCCGCGCTTCGATTGCGGGCGTGTGGTTCGCAGACGCAGTTGTCACGGGCGGGGCTCCTTTGCCGTTTTACCTACGGTCACAACGACAGACCGTGACGAAAGTGTAAACACACAGCTAACACTATGTCCACTGGCGCAGACATATTTACCGAAACGTTATGCAGAGCAGAACGTTGTGACTAATCGACGGGATTAAAAGGCGTGGCCGTTGCGGTGCATCGCGATGCCCTCGGAGGGCAAGTCTGAACTCGATGACTCGGCCTGATCCGAGACAAACCAGACCGCTCGGACCTCCCCGGCTCCCGAATTCCAAAACCGATGGGGAATTTGAGAGTCAAAAGCGATCGAATCGCCCGGTCCCATCTGAGCTTCGCTAAAGCCGATCTGGACATCGAGCACGCCGCTGAGAATCACGCCGTACTCGCGGCCGGAGTGCCGGATGAAGTCCTCCGGGGGCTCGCCACCGGGGTTCGGGGCATAGACCACTTCGAGAAACTCGTAGCCATCCTCCGGTTTTGCCGTCAGGCGCTCCCATCGTGGGCCCGATTGCATTTTCAGGGTCGGTCGATTCGCACGACGCAGGACAATCCCGGATTCGTCTAGCGGACCGCCCTCGGCGGCAATCACCGCCTCATCACGTGCGTCGGCCACGCTGGAACCGGCGGGAGTCACAGCATCCTCGAACAGGCTGTCCATCGAGACGCCAAGAATGCTCACCACGTTGTACAGAGAACGAACACTAAACGACGCCAGGCCTCGCTCAACCTGGGAAACGTGGCTTGCCGAGACGTCGACGCGGCGGGCTAACTCGCGGACACTGATGCCTGCGGCTTCGCGCGCCAAACGGATTCGATCGCCCACGACCGCCCACTCGCGAGTGGTGTCAAGCTCAGCCACGCCACTGTCCTCTCAACAAAATCGGGTCTCACTTTACGCCCTGTTCAGTGTCGGGCGACGCATCACCTCTCGCGAGGGGTTGTGGAAAAACATCACGACGGCCACAGACGGACTCTTACCGTACTGCCATGACTTATCTGCGCAACGTGCGATTGCTCACCCACCAGGCTCTGAACACGGACAGGGGTGACGTCCCTGGTTGGGCTGTCATTGCATTAGGCACATGACCGTGTCTGGCCCGAGTTGACATCCAGCAGGGCCTGAGGCCCCCAAAAATTCTGGTATCGGTCAGTATGCCGTGGTCACGGTGTGGCAGGGGATAGGGGGTATAAACCCAAGAATCTCCGAGGTGTGCGGAAGCATTGATTCACTCATGCAAAAAGTTAATTGCTCCGGAGGAAGTTCCGGGACCTCTTTGTAATTTGTAGTCCGCTACGGCCCAAGGAGAGCCAGGGGAACATAGGCGATGTCATTTTGCCGGTAGGCATACTTGCCCGCATAGATAACCACCGAATCGATGAGCTGATCGCCGATTTCAGATTTGAGCCACTTCAAATGCTTGCCATCCGACGGGTCCGGGGTGGCTGAAAGTTTCACCTCGAGCGCGAGGACTTTTCCATCGTCACGTTGGATGATCATGTCGATCTCGTGGCGACCGTTGACATCGCGGAAGTGGGCCATACTTGCGAATGTTGCTTGGGCGTAGGTCTGGATGCTTTGCACAGCTAGAGCTTCAAACATGCGTCCAATCAGCGGTGAATCAAATTCCGTCTTTCCAAAGCCTGCAGCAGTTTGAATGGTGTCTGCGTCGTAGTTCATGAGTCGCAGGGCCAAGGCAGGATCGGCCAGGAAATGTTTTGCCGAGAGTGACACTTTCTTGAATGGGTTGTGATTTGGGGTCCACGCAGGCAATTCGTCGAGAATTCTCAACCTGGTCAACGCATCGCGGTACGGAATCACGGTGGTTTTGGCGGGAGGCTCATTGGAGCCCGAGTTAGCCGCATCCCGTATGGTTTCCCAACTGGCTGTCGTCGCTGTTGCGGCAGCGTACGCAGTGATCCATGACCTCAAACTCGCGGGCTTTCGTATCGAGAGACCGACTTCCCTAACGTCGGCATCGATGATGCGTTCGATGTAACCATCGAGGGCCACGGTTAACGCTTTGCCGGAGAGTGTTCTGATAGCCGGAAAGCCGGACACCATCATCTCTCTGGCGTAGTCGTTGGTTCTAACCGACGTTTCGCCCTCAATGGTGGCCGATCTAGCGAGAAGCTCTTTGAGGCTCACTGTCGGCTGCTCTATTTCGCGCTCCGCTATCGAAAGTGGTCGCATTCGCACTGCTGTGATGCGCCCTGCGCCTGAGTGCGTTTCGGCGCTCGGCATGGACCCCGTGAGTAAGTACTGTCCTCCTGTGAAATTCTTGTCCACTGCGGACTTGATTTCGCCCCACACATCAGGACTTCTCTGCCATTCGTCGAGCAATATGGGCTTGTCTCCCTGCGTAATCCAATCAGGGTTTGCGGCAGCAATGTTCCTGTCATCTGACCTATCCAGACGCTTTATGGTTTTCGCCCGCTGAGTAGCAGTTGAGGTTTTCCCGACAGCCTTCGGTCCATCCAGGAGTATTGCCGGAAGCTGCGGCATCAGCGCATCAAGCAGGTCATCGACGATTCTTTTTCTGTAAATCAAAGGACCCTTTTCCCTGGTTCTACGCTACTATTTTCACAGTTTGTACACTACCATTTTTCCACCTTATACGCTACTTATTTCACAGCCTTCAGTGTGTGGGCACTCAGCCAGAGGGTGCGGCACGCGCGAGATTCCGGGGCTCGATAACTCACCCGTGACCAACGTTCTTCATTCGGGTCTGATCCAGGTTTTGGTGGAGGCTTGAGTCACGCTGCCACCTCCTCTCTCGCGTCCTGGTGAGGTACCGGCAATGTGCCGCGATGGTGGTCAGATGAGCTTCGACAATCGCGCTTCAGACTTGGGGATAACTTCCGCCCGACGGTGGCGTCTCTTCCTACGGTGTGATTGCCAAGCCGAGAAAGGACCAGCTATGAAGACATTCGGAAAGCGCCACAGAGAAAGGGGTGACGTCCCTGGTTGGGTTCTCATCACCCTCATGACCGCCGGCCTGGTCATCGTCATCTGGGCCGCAGCAGGTCCAGCTTTGGCCGGAGTGTTCGAGCAAGCCATTTCCCGTGTCACCTCGTTCTAAGCGCCAGCGCGGTAGCGCCCCGGCCGAGTTCGTCATGGTCTCCGGGCTGCTGGTTGCCCTGGTCCTCGCCGTCATCCACGCGACCTTGGTGGTCCACGTCCGCCACACCCTTCAAGCCTCAGCCTGGGAGGGAGCGAGACTCGCCAGCTACTACGACACCTCGCTCGGCGACGGCATCGAACTCACCCGCCGACTGATCATCGAAGGTGTGGGTCCAGGGTATGCCCAAGGCGTTATCGCACGCCCTGCGACAGTAGCCGGACAGCCGGGGGTGGTCGTCACTGTCAGCGCGCCTTTTCCCGCTGTAGGCCTCTGGTCGCTTGGAGGTGAGCTTCGTGTTGAGGCCGCTGCTGCCTTGGAACAACCCGGTTGAGCGCAGGGGCGCAGAGTCGGGCCGCGCCTCTCTCGAGTTCCTCGTCACCGGGGTGGTCGTATTCATTCCGGTGCTGTTGCTCACCGTCACCCTGTGGGGAATCCAACAGGCATCACTGGCAACCGAGGCTGCCGCACGACATGGTGTCCGAGCTTTGAGCCTGGCGACCAACGCCGAACAGGGCTTTCGCGGAGTCGAACGCGCGGTCGCCACAGCCATGGAGTCGTTTGGCGTGGAATCGACCTACCGAATCGACATCGACTGTCGACCCGCCGGACGCTGCGTGGACCCGGGCACTGTCGTACGGGTTCGGGTGAGCACCGACGTGGCACTGGGCTCCATTCCCCCTCTTCCCTCGGCGTGGCCACTGAGTGTTCCCGTTTCCGGGCACGCCGACGCCCGAGTCTCGGAGTATCGAGGCAGGCCGTGATGGCGTCACAGAGTCGTGAGAGAGGCTCGATGCTGCCGCTGGTCGCCGGTGCGCTCGCCCTTGTCCTCGCTCTCAGTCTGGCGGTCAGCTCAGCTACGTCGCTGGTGATCGAACGTCATCGCCTGGTGGCGCTCGCCGAGTCTGCCGCGCTTCACGCCGCGGACTCTTTCGACCCAGCGCGGCTGCGCCCCGGCTCCGATGGTCTGGTCGTGCCCCTTGACTCGAGCCGGGTTCGAGCAGCCACGGCCGAGTTTCTCGTCTCTCTTCCGCCGACCTCGCACCGTGGCCTGCGGATGGTTCGGGCAGATTCGCCAGACGGTCGCCACGCCCGCGTGACGTTGCAGTCAACCTGGCACGCTCCGCTGCTCTCCGAGTGGCTTCCGGCGTCGATGCCGATTCAAGCGACCGCGCAAGCGCGCTCCATCATTCGGTGACCAAATGCGGTGGAGCTAATTCGCAGACTGCGCTGACACACTCGCGCCATGACTGAACTAAGCGGCGCATCCATCCTTCTTGTCGGTGCGAGCGGAGGGCTGGGCAGTGAGCTCGCCGAGATTCTCCACTCAAAAGGCGCCGTTCTCACCCTCGCTGGTCGCGACCAGCTGAAACTCCAGGCGGTGGGTGTCCCCGGCAACATCGTCACCGGAGACGTCACCGAACCGGGAGTCGCGGAAGACTTTGTCCAGGCTGCCGTGCGCCACGGCGGAAAACTCGATGGAGTGATCTACGCCGCCGGAGTTGTCGCCTTCGGCCCGGCCGCCGAGGTGACCGACTCGACCCTCGACACCCTCTGGCAGGTCAACACCAAAGCCCCCATGTCGCTGTTGCGCGCCGCGACACCCGAGCTGCAGAAGTCAGCTGAGGCGGGCGGCTCACCGTTTATGTTGGCGCTATCGGGTGTCGTCGCGGAGTCGCCGACGGCCGGTCTCTCAGCCTACTCGGCGGTGAAATCCGCCCTGCACGCTCACTTCTCGGCCGCCGGCCGCGAACTGCGCCGGATCGGTATTCGCCTGGTCGACGCCCGTCCCGGCCACACCGAAACGGAGCTCTCGAAGCACCCCGTCGCCGGAGACCCGCCGCCATTTCCCAAAGGGTTCGAACCGCGTGCGGTCGCCGAGCGCATCGTCCAGGGCATCGAGGCTGACGAGAAAGACCTGCCCAGCACTGCCTTCGCCGCCCTCGGCTAGTCTTGGGGGGAGATGGCAGAGTCCGATATCCCCCAGCG
>CAJXYC010000047.1 GCA_913063365.1 uncultured Cellulomonadaceae bacterium | reverse complement strand
GAGGAATTCCGGCCTCCAGCGCCATCCTGACAGCGCCTGTTTTTCCCTTCATCGGCCACAAATCAGGTTCCCTCGTCAGCGTCCCCTCCGGATAGACGATGACGCCTTGGCCGCTGTCAATCAGGCGGTGGGCGGCATCGAGCGGAGTCGTGAGACTGCCTGCTTGGCGCTCCACAGGAATTTGTCCTGTGCGGCGCAAATAGAAGCCGAGGAATGGAACCTTAAACAAGGATGCTTTGGCGAGAAAACGGGGCGTTCTGCCGAGTCGCCACACTGCGACCCCCATCACCACCGGATCAATCTCGGAATAGTGGTTGGGGGCAATGATGAACGGTCCGTGTCCTGGCAGATGCGAGCCGTTTCGGATTTTCATGGTGACCAGCAACCGGAACAACGGAAGGACCATCAGCGCGGTGAGAATCCACCACGGACCGAGCCGGAACCAACGAGTCATCTGGGCTTAGCTTCCGAGCTCGAAAGACGCTCCCAGTGCCTCGAGCTTTTCCCACAAATGTTCGTAGCCGCGAGAAATAATGCCGACGTTGCTGACGACAGATTCTCCCTGCGCGGTCACCGCCGCAATCACGTGACTGAAGCCGCCACGGAGGTCTGGCACGCGAATATTGGCTCCGGTCAACGGAGTCGGCCCGTTAATCACCGCCGCCTGCTCGAGTGCTCGGCGTGGAACGCGCCTGGTAATACTCGCGATTCCTTCCTTATGCACGGTGATGTCCGCCCCCATGTCGTTCAGTGCATCGGTAAAACCAAAGCGCTTCTCGTACACGGTCTCGTGCACAATCGAGCGACCCTCTGCTTGGGTGAGCGCCACCACCATCGGCTGCTGCCAGTCAGTCATAAAACCTGGGTGGACATCGGTTTCAATGACCGTTGGCCGGAGTGACCCACCTGGATGCCGAAACTCGATGCCCTCGTCGGTCACGGTGAACTCGCCACCGACCTTGCGATAGACATTCAAAAACGTGAGGAGCTCCAGCTGCGTGGCGCCTTTGACCAAAATCTTGCCTTTTGTGGCGAGAGCGGCGGCTGCCCAACTGGCTGCTTCGTTCCGGTCGTAGAGTGCGCGGTGGTCATAACCAGAGAGCGAGTCGACGCCTTCGATCAAGATGGTGCGGTCTGTTTCCACAGAGATGATGGCGCCCATTTTTTGCAGCACCTGAATGAGGTCCATGATTTCTGGCTCGATCGCTGCGTTCTTAAGCTCCGTCACCCCTTGGGCGCGCACTGCCGTCAAGAGCACCTGTTCGGTTGCTCCCACACTCGGATAGGGAAGTTCGACGGTGGCTCCGGTGAGCCGGTGCGGAGCCTTCAGGGCAATACCGGCAGGAGTTTTTTCCACCACCGCGCCAAACGCACGAAGTGCATCTAAGTGGAAGTTAATCGGCCGGTCGCCGATGTGGCAGCCGCCAAGGTCGGGCACGAAGGCCTCACCAAGCTGGTGCAGAAGTGGTCCACAAAAAAGAATCGGAATACGGCTGGAGCCTGCATGGGCATCGATTTCGGCAAAGTGGGCGGATTTCACCGACCGCGGGTCCAGGGTGAGCTCGTCGGTGCCGGTGTTGGTGACACTCACCGCGTGGGCTTCAAGCAATCCCCGCACGACAGCGACATCGCGAATATCGGGAACACTGCGCAACACACTGGGCTCATCCGCCAACAGCGAGGCAACCATCGCTTTAGTGACGAGGTTTTTTGCTCCGCGGACCGAGACCTCGCCAACGAGCGGCTTCCCGCCGTGGACAGAGACCACATCGGCCTCTTCCGCGAGGCGAGGAGGTGTCGCAGGGGAGGCCTGGACTTGACTCACCTAACCCTCCCGGATGGGAAGGGTGCGCGGACGCCAAGCAGCTCGGGTGGATTCGAACTCGTCGATAGCGTCTTCGTGACGGAGAGTAAGGCCAATATCGTCCAGTCCCTCCATCAGTCGCCAGCGCGTGTAATCGTCGATGTCAAACGGTGCGGTTACCGCTCCACACCGTACCTCACGGGCGTCGACATCGACGGCTACTTCCTGGCCCGGGTGTGCCTCTAATTCGGCCCAGATTGTTTCAATGACCTCCTGCGGCACGGTCGCGACAACAAGTCCCTGCTTTCCCGCATTTCCGCGGAAAATATCGCCAAAACGAGACGACACGACTGCGCCAAAACCAAAGTCGCGAAGAGCCCACACCGCGTGCTCGCGGGACGACCCAGTCCCAAAATCGGGGCCAGTCACGAGGACTTTTCCACTGGAATACGGCTCCTGGTTCAGGACAAACTCGGGGTCCTGACGCCACTCGTAAAACAGCGCGTCGTCATAACCGGTCTTGGTGATGCGCTTTAAAAACTTCGCCGGAATGATTTGGTCGGTATCGACCGTGGAGCGCCGCAGTGGCACGCCAATTCCTTGGACCAGGCTGACCTTTTCCATTAGGCGCCAGCCCCCACCACGGAATAGGAGGGAATCTCGAGTCCCAGATCCGAGGGACTCGACAGCGTTCCACGGATTGCCGTCGCCGCTGCAACCAAAGGCGAGACCAGGTGGGTCCTCGCTCCTTGTCCCTGGCGACCCTCAAAGTTCCGGTTGGAGGTTGATGCCGCTCGTTCTCCCGCCGCCATCACATCGGGGTTCATTCCCAAACACATCGAGCATCCGGCAAACCGCCACTCACCGCCGAACTCTTCGACGACCTTGTTGATGCCTTCCGCTTCTGCTTCGAGCCGAACTCGGGCGGAACCTGGAACCACCATGACCCGAACACCGTCAGCCTTCTTTTGGCCCTTGATAATTGAGGCAAAAGCGCGCAGGTCATCGAGCCTGGAGTTCGTGCAGGAGCCCATAAACACCACATCGACCGGGATGTCTTTCATCGCGGTTCCAGGCGTGAGATCCATGTATTCCAGAGCACGCTCAGCAGCCGATCGGTCGACCTCGTTACTGAAACTGCTGGGCTCAGGAACCGACTCATTCAGTGGCACGCCTTGACCAGGGTTTGTCCCCCAGGTGACAAAGGGCTCCAGTGTGTTGGCATCGAGGAAGACTTCAGCGTCAAACGCCGCTCCCTCGTCGGTCTGAAGAGTCGACCAATACTGAACGGCCTCGTCCCAGTCGGCCCCTTCGGGGGCGTGG
Organism: uncultured Cellulomonadaceae bacterium; assembly: GCA_913063365.1. Lineage (GTDB taxonomy): Bacteria > Actinomycetota > Actinomycetes > Actinomycetales > Microbacteriaceae > Pontimonas. The sequence goes on along the minus strand of CAJXYC010000047.1, from coordinate 5,657 downwards.
GCACGACCTTTGAGGTAGTCGAAGGTGGTCTGGTCGGGAGCGACCATTCCTGCTCGCGCTCCCGCTTCGATGGACATATTGCAGATCGTCATTCGACCGTCCATTGACAGGGAGCGAATAGCGGATCCGCGGTATTCGATGACGTAGCCCTGGGCGCCCTGGGTACCAATCTTGGCAATGACGGCGAGGATGATGTCCTTCGCGGTGACCCCGGGCCGAAGCTGCCCTTCAACCGTCACCGCCATGGTTTTGAAGGGCGCAAGCGGCAGGGTCTGGGTGGCGAGCACGTGCTCGACTTCGCTCGTGCCGATACCAAAGGCCATCGCACCGAACGCACCGTGGGTGGAGGTGTGCGAATCACCGCAGACCACTGTGATGCCAGGCATCGTCAGCCCTAGCTGCGGCCCGACGACGTGAACAATGCCCTGTTCTTTATCGCCGAGCGAGTGTAGGCGGATGCCAAATTCTTTGGCGTTATCGCGAAGCGCCGCGACCTGTTGCCTGGAATTTGGCTCGGCAATCGGCTTATCGATATCGATAGTGGGAGTGTTGTGGTCTTCGGTGGCAATCGTGAGATCAGGCCGGCGTACCTGCCTGCCAGATTGCCGTAGGCCGTCAAAAGCTTGGGGGCTTGTCACTTCGTGGACGAGGTGGAGATCCACATAGAGCAGGTCTGGTTCACCAGACTCACCTTTTTTCACCAGGTGGTCAGCCCAGACTTTTTCCGCCAGCGTGCGCGGGGTCTCAGCGCTCACGGGTGTCCCTCCTCACGAATCGAACACCAAAGTTTACCGCCCAGAGACTCCAGGATTACTGGCGGGTGTTCTGGGCCTCAGTGGCTTCCACACTCGAGCGATTCCGGCGCAATTCCCACAGGCTCGCCACAACAGCGATGGCCATGGCCGTGATGATGACACCGAGAGATGTCCAGGTACCGATGACTGGTACCCACTCGACGTGCTGACCTCCGTTAATAAAGGGAAGCTCGTTTTCATGCAGGGCGTGGAAGACAAGCTTCACGCCGATAAAGCCCAAGATAAACGCGATGCCAAAGTGCAAGTAGCGGAGCTTGTCAATCAGGTCACCTAAGAGGAAATACAACTGACGAAGCCCCATCAGAGCAAAGACGTTGGCCGTGAAGACAATGAAGGGGCTTTCGGTGATGCCATAAATCGCCGGGATTGAGTCGACCGCGAAGACCACATCGGCCGATCCGATGGCAATGAACACAATCAGAATGGGTGTCCACTTCTTCTTACCGTCTTCCAGCACCCGCAGCTTCATGCCGTCGTAGGTGTTGGTCATGTCGATCCTGGAGCGGAGAAAACGAATGATGGCGTTTTCTCGCTCCACATCGTCTTCTCGACCTGAGAACAACTGCTGGATCGCCACCACCAGCAAGAAAGCCCCGAAGACATAGAAAATCCAGCTAAAGCTCGCAATCAATGCCGCGCCGAGCAGGATGAAGATGCCCCGAAACACGATGGCGAGCAAAATTCCCACCATCAAGACTTCCTGCTGAAAGCGCTTCGGCACCGCGAATGACGCCATGATCAACACGAAGACAAAGAGGTTGTCGACAGACAGGCTGTATTCGGTGACCCAGCCCGCTAAGAACTCTGATCCGTATTTCTCTCCGGAGAAGACAAACATGGCTCCGGCAAACACGAGCGCGAGGGTCACATAGAAACTCACCCACAGCGCTGACTCTTTTGTCGAGGGCACATGTGGCTTCCACATCACCCGGAGCAGATCCAAAATCAACACCAGGCTCAAGACGACCAGCGAGCCCACTTCAAACCACAGGGGAATGGTCAGTGTCATACGACAACCTTTCGTCGGGGGCGACGAACGTCTCTCCCCGAATGTCACCATTCGCTTCTTGCCGGGACCAGAGTCCGGGATGACGACAAGAAGAAGCGGGATACTCCCCTTCGACAGCCTTCAGACTAAAGCACAGAACGCGCCAGTCGTGAGGACTGACGCGTTCTGTGTCACATGGTGACCCCAGCGGGATTCGAACCCGCGTTACCGCCGTGAGAGGGCGGCGTACTAGGCCGCTATACGATGGGGCCGCGTCTAGGCTCACCAAGTATCGCATGAATAGCCGCCCGGGCAAACCCATATGTTGCTCCGGTTACTCTGGGCCCGTGGCCCGCATTGTCATTGCCCCCGATTCCTTTAAAGGAGCACTCTCGGCCACCCACGTGGCAGATGCCATTGCCGAGGGCTGGCTAGAGGCCAGGCCGGATGACGAAATTGTCCGGTTCCCGATGGCGGACGGCGGTGAGGGCACCCTCGACGCCATCGCGTTGGCAACGCCCGGAACTATCTGGCATCGCCACGCCGTGACTGGACCCGATAGGCGAGTGCTGGACGCCGCGTGGCTCATGCTTCCAGGGGATGTCGCCGTGTTGGAGCTCGCCCGCACTTCCGGACTGCCCCAGATGGCCTCGCTGGATCCGCGAGGGGCCACCACGAGGGGACTGGGTGAATTACTGGCAATCGCGCTCGATCACGGTGCGCGGTCGGTGCTGATCGGGCTCGGTGGCTCGGGAACAACCGATGCCGGAATCGGCGCGCTCGAGGCACTTGGCGCTCTGGTGACCAGACCCACCCCGGGACACGGGGTCATCGGTGTTGCCGCGATTGACAACAGTGCTCTTCGCCCCCCACCCCCCGGGGGTGTGCGGCTACTGGTTGACACCACGGTGCCAATGCTCGAGGCGCCGAGGATTTTTGGCCCCCAAAAAGGAGCCTCACCCACAGACATCGCAGCATTAACGGCTGCCTTCGAACTGCTACGAGAAGAAGCCGGATCTCGTTCTGCCCATGCGATTCCCGGCTCCGGGGCCGCTGGAGCAACGGCCTGGGGATTGATGACGTATTTTGGAGCGCTCGTGGAAGACGGTGCATCGACCATCGCGGGGCTTATCGGTCTGAGGGAGGCACTCATGGCGGCCGACCTTGTGGTCACGGGGGAGGGTCGTTTTGATTCCACAAGCCTGAGTGGCAAAGTTGTCGGGTTCATTTACGAACATGCGCGCTCGTTCCGCGTGCCCGGCTGTTTGGTTGTGGGGTCGGCAACAGCCGATGTCGAAATCGAGTGGCCTGTTAGGAAGCTTGTCGATCACGCCACCTCAACAGAGGAGGCGATAGTTCATACGGCCAGCTATGTGCGACACGCAGCGCGGGACCTTTCCCAGCAATTCGACGGGTGACGTCCTGTTCCGGAAATTTAGGCCAGGGCGAGGGACATAGGCCAGTGTCACCCGCTAAGCCCCCCGCGCCGCCGTTATCGCAGCGTACTTCCGCATCAACCATCAAACTGCGACCAATGGAACCAAATGGCAAAGAGCGCCACACGTTAGAGAGCTGGGGTGCCTGGACTCGAACCAAGAACAACTGAACCAGAATCAGCCGTGTTGCCAATTACACCACACCCCACTGTGGCCAACCGACCCCCTAGCGTAGCGCACGCTTACAGGCTCTGGCGGAGTGCCCCAAGCCTCACCATGGACGACTCCCTGCCGAGAATCTCCATCGACTCGAACAGGGGAGGACTTACTCGCCTGCCGGAAATCGCCACCCGTAACGGGGTGAAGGCGTGCCGGGGAGAAATCTCCATCTGCTCCACCAGGACCGCCCGAAGAGCTGCCTCCAAAGAACTGGCCGACCAGTCCTCCGTGGCCTTCAGAGTCTCAATGGCTCGGTCCAAGACCTCGGCTGCCTGATCGCGAAGCTGTCCCCTCGCCTCGTCGTCAATGACCAAAGCGTCGTCTGCGGTGAAGAGAAACGCCACCATTCCCGGTACTTCGCCCAACAGCCCGACTCTTGGCTGAACATGAGGGAGCACCTCTGTGAGGATGTCTGCTTGCTCCGCGGTCGGAGGATCTGACACCAGGCCTGCATCCTGCAGGTAGTGCAGGCTCCTGTTCAAGAAATCTTCGGGCTCCAAACGCCTCACGTGTTCCGCGTTAATGGCCTCTGCCTTTTTCAGATCAAACCTGGCCGGGTTGGGATTCACTGTCGAGACATCAAAGGCCTGCACCATCTCGTCGATGGTGAACACGTCCCGATCAGCGGCAATTGACCAGCCCAAGAGGGCCAAGTAGTTAAGAAGCCCCTCTTTAATGAACCCGCGGTCGCGGTGGTGAAACAGGTGTGACTCGGGGTCGCGCTTGGAGAGCTTCTTGTTTCCCTCGCCCATGACGTAGGGCAAATGGCCAAAGCGTGGAATCTGATCACCCAGCCCAATCTCATGCAGAGCTCGGTAGAGAGCGACCTGCCGGGGGGTGGAGGACAGAAGGTCTTCTCCCCGAAGCACGTGGGTAATCCCCATCAGTGCATCGTCGACGGGGTTCACAAAGGTGTACAGAGGTTTGCCGTTTGGTCGGACCAACACAAAGTCAATCGTCGAGCCCTCGGGGAACGTGACTGGTCCGCGGACCAGGTCGTCGATATCGAGCGTTCCCTCCGGCACCCGCAGTCTGAGCGCTGGTTGCCTGCCCTCATCGAGGTATTCCTGACGTTTCGCTTCTGTCAGCTCCCGCTCGTGATTGTCATAGCCCTGTTTTTCATCCCGACCAGCTGCACGATTGCGCTCGGCCATTTCCTCGGCCGTGATGAAACTCTCATAGAGGTGCCCGGCGTCTTTCAGGCGCTTAATGATGTCTCGGTAAATCTCGGTCCGCTCTGATTGGCGGTAGGGGCCGTGGGGACCTCCGACCTCGACACCTTCGTCCCACTCAAGACCCAGCCAGTGCATCGCCTCCAGTAGTTGCTGGTAGCTCTCTTCACTATCGCGCTCTTCATCGGTGTCTTCAATGCGGAAGACAAACGCTCCACCGTGATGCCTGGCATAGGCCCAGTTAAAAAGGGCTGTTCGAATAAGCCCCACGTGTGGCACGCCCGTCGGAGAGGGGCAAAACCGCACCCTCACATCGGCTCCGGTGGCGGTCGAAAAACCAGTACTCACGATGTCTCCTGGTCACTCGACTCGGCACGGCTTCGTCCCACTGTAATCCGGGCGACGACGACCACCACGAGCGCCAAGGTCACAAAAGACAGGCCGCTGTAGCCCACGAGATACAACACCACTCCAGAGAGCGCTCCGCCTGTCGCACCCGCCCCACTCATCACCACATCGGACACGCCCTGGACTTTCGTGCGTCTGTCGACCGGAGTGGACTCAGTCAGCAACGCAGAGCCCGCCACCGTGGCCGCCGACCATCCGGTGCCAAGCAGTATGAGCCCCACAATGACCCAGCCCTCGGATTCTGATCCGAATCCCGTGGCGAACAAACTAAGCGCCAGCATCAGCTGCCCCAGGAGAATCGTTTGGATCCTTCCCACCTTGTCGGCGAGGATGCCAAACACTGGAGAGAGCGCATACATCCCAGCGATGTGTAGCGAGATGGTGAAGCCGACGATGACCAAACTGGCGCCGTGGTCCACCAAATGAACTGGCGTCATCGCCATCACCGCCACCATCGTCGCGTGGCTAAGAGCAATTGACAGAAACGCCGTCACCCGATCCCGCGGACGGTCATAGCCGTCAATGTCTTCTGCTGTCGTGGCGGGACCGTCGGCCACGAGAGCCTTGGCGACACTAAGTGGCTCCGGTCGAAGCGCCACAAGATAGAGCACTCCCGCCG
>CAJXYC010000046.1 GCA_913063365.1 uncultured Cellulomonadaceae bacterium | reverse complement strand
GCCGGAGGTTTTTGACCACTTTTACAAACTGATGGGTACCTCAGCAGACGAGCAGTTAGATCTGCACAAGCTCGATCCCGGCTACCGAGTCTTTTTCGAACCTCGAGGCGAGGACGCTGCGGACTGGATTGATATTCGGGCCGACCGCGAAGCGAACCTGCAGGTGTTCGAACAACTCGAACCAGGCTCACGGGCGGCAATGGAGAAGTATCTCGACTCCGCGAAAGAAACCTACGAGATTGCCAAGAAATATTTCTTGTTCACCTCCTTCGCTGATCTTCGCCCACTTCTCGTGGGCGAGGTGCTGAAAAGGGTGGGGACGCTCTACAACCTGCTGACGAAACCCATCTGGGGCTTTGCGGCGAAGTACGTGAAATCGCATCGGGCCAGGCAGATTCTTGGCTACCCGGCAGTGTTTTTGGGCTCGAGCCCGTATATGGCCCCCGCAATGTTCCACCTGATGAGCTATCTCGATTTAGAGGATGGTGTCCTCTACGCCCAGGGTGGATTTAACCGGGTGATGGAGTCCATTAAGCAGATCTGTGTTGACCACGGAGTAGATGTTCGGCTAAACGCGACTGTTCAGACAATTGAGACGACGAAGTCTGGTCGCAAGCCTCGGGTATCTGCCGTGTCCTATACCGACGCTGACGGTGTGGAGCACCGCGTCGAGGCCGACCTAGTGGTCTCGGGAGCAGACTTGCATCATTCCGAAACACGCTTCTTGCCGCCAGAGCTCCAGACCTACGGCGAGGACTACTGGAAGAAAAAAACGGCAGGGCCTTCAGCTGTTTTGCTCTACCTGGGTGTGAAAGGGGAGATGCCGGAGCTTCCACACCACAGCTTGTTCTTCACCGAGGACTGGGAGACAAGCTTTGGCCAAATCTTTGCGACCCCACCTGAAATCCCCAACCCAGCTTCTCTCTATGTCTGCAATCCCACGCAGTCAGATAAGAACGTGGCGCCGAAGGGCCACACCAACCTGTTCGTCTTAGTGCCGATGCCGGCCGACGTGTCAATGGGCAAGGGAGGGATTAACGGCGCTGGAGATTCTGTGATTGAGGAGATTGCTGATCGCTCCATCGCCCAAATCGCGAACTGGAGTGGGGTGTCTGACCTTGCCGACCGGATTGTGTTGCGCAGGACCGTAGGACCTGGAGATTTCGAATCCCATTTGAACGCCTGGATGGGCTCCGCTCTGGGACCCGCCCACACCCTGGGGCAAAGTGCGCTGTTCCGAGCCGGAAACGTCAGCAAGAAAGTAGACGGCCTGTATTACGCCGGGAGTTCGACGATTCCTGGAATTGGGCTTCCAATGTGTTTGATTTCATCCGAGGTCATGCTGAAGCGCTTGCGCGGAGACACGTCAACAGAGCCTCTGCCGGAGCCACTCGTCCCCTCGAGGTAAACCGCTGTGACCACCATTTTTTACCTCACGGCCTTGGTGGTCTCGCTCACTGGTTTGGGGCTTCTTGATTACACCCACAAGCTCGCCCTTTTCGCCGGGAAAATCTGGCAGACCATGCTGACGGTCGCAGTGGGGGTTGCTTTTTTTCTGATCTGGGATGTGGCCGGTATTGCTGCTGGAGTGTTTTTCCGGGGCCCAGGCCCGTATCAAACAGGAATCTTGATTGGTCCGGAGCTCCCGCTCGAGGAAGTCTTCTTCCTCACTCTCCTCTGTTACGTGATTTTGCTGTCGTATGTGGCAGTGGAGCGCAGACTGAGTAAGGCCGCGTCATGACCTATTGGTTGGTAAACGCCTGGTTTTTGGGAGCCGTTGCGCTGGTCGGCATTCTGGTTTCCTTGACGCCCTGGCGACCCAAATGGCTAGCGGCACTTGGCGCGCTCGGCATTGTGGGGGTCTTGACCGCCATCTTTGACAACGCCATCATCGGATTTGGCATCGTCGACTATGACCCGAGCAAAATCTCCGGAGTACGCATTGGGGTGGCACCAATTGAAGACTTCGCGTACACCCTCGCAGGGTGCGTCTTGATTCCAGCAGTGTGGGTTGTGCTGAATCGACTGGGTGACAGGCGCAAACGGTGACCACGCTGAAAGCCCTGACGGTCAGTTCGAGACCGCTGAGCTGGGTGAACACGGCCTTTCCCTTCGCCGCTGCCTATTTCATTGGCACCCAGACGTTTGATGCCCTGTTCTTCGTCGGGACACTGTTTTTTCTCATCCCCTACAACGTGCTGATGTATGGGATCAACGACGTCTACGACTACGAGTCTGATTTGCGAAACCCGAGGAAGGGCGGGGCCGAGGGTGGTTTGCTACCGCCGGCACTCCACCGACCGATGGTCGTGACATCGGTGGCGCTGGCGCTGCCTTTTGTGGCCTGGCTCGTGTGGCAGACAAGTCCGCTCGCGTGGCTGGTGCTCGCGGTGTCGTTATTTTCCGTGGTTGCCTACTCGGTGCCGCCGCTTCGATTTAAGGAAATCCCGTTTCTCGATTCGGTCACCTCGAGTGCGCATTTTGTGACACCTGCGGTGTACGGCCTCGCGGCTGGGAACGCGACAGTGGGGATGACTGGAGTGACACTGCTCGCCGCCTTTTTCTTGTGGGGGATGGGCTCCCACGCTTTTGGGGCGGTACAAGACGTTGAATCAGACCGCCAAGCAGGAATCGGATCAATTGCCACTGTCATTTCTGCCAGGGGCGCTGTTCGGTTTGCGCTCGCAAACTACGCCGCAGCAGGGGTCTTGCTGCTGCTCACCCCGTGGCCGTTTCCGATCATGGCGCTAGCGGTTATTCCGTATCTCGCAGCCGTGCTCCCGTTTTGGCGGGTAAGTGACGACAACGCCCGCGCTGCTCACGCCGGGTGGCGGTGGTTTTTGGCGATTAATTTCCTCGCAGGGGCGATTGTCACGCTGGTGGGAATCAACGCAGGTTATTTGCCTGGCTAGCGGATGTGGGCGGGAAGACGGACAAGTGCCATCAGCACGAGCCCGACCGCGAGCACGACCATAATTCCTAAGATTCCCCAGTACTGAGCGCCACCAATGCCAATAAACAGAGACCAGAGAGCGGGTGTGAGGAAGCTCACCGCTCGTCCCGTGGTGGCGTAGAGACCAAAGATCTGTCCCTCTTGACCGGCTGGAGTCACCCGAGCCAAGAAGGACCTCGCGGCTGCTTGCGCAGGACCCACGCAGGATCCGAGCACGAGACCTCCGACCCAGAACGCGATCGGCCCCGCGTCTCGAAGGAAAAACAGCGCGAGACCGCTTGCGAGCAGGATGGAGAGCGATCCGAGGATCACCGCGCGCGGGCCGATCCAGTCATCGAGACGACCGGCAGCCATGGTGGAGACCCCTGCGATGAGGTTTGCTGCAATGCCAAAAATCAGCACCTCACCGGCAGAGAAACCAAAAGTGATTGCCGCCAGGACACCCCCAAAGGTGAAGACACCGGCGAGGCCGTCTCGGAAGATTGCGCTCGCGAAGAGAAACCAAAACGTTGGACGGGCGGTGCGGTAGAGGGTCTTGATGTCACGGAAGAGCTCTACGTAGCCTCGAATAATGCCCGTTCGGGGGAGGCCGGCGGCGGGCGGTGCTTCCGGGACCACCACAAGTATTGGGATGGCGAACAGCAGCGTCCAGATGGCGGAGGCCACGGCGATGGCTCGAATGTCAATCCCGTTTTCTGAGCCCAACCCGAGCAGGTCGAATTCGATAAATCCGAAATACGAAATCAACAGCATCACGATTCCGCCGAGATAGCCAAAGCCCCAGCCCAGACCGCTCACGCGACCGACAGTCTGAGGGGTTGCGACCTGAGTGATCATCGCGTTGTAGTTGACATTGGCGATTTCGGCAAAGATATTTCCCACCGCGACCATCGCCACACCGAAAATGAACATGTTCGGTTCGACGGTGGCGAAGAACAGAGCCGCTTGGGTGAGCACAAGGAGTCCGGTGTTGACGGCGAGCCAGCGTTTCCGTCGCCCTGTTCGATCCGCTCGCTGACCGAGCACGGGGGCAAGTGCCGCGACGAGCAAGCCCGCTGCCGTGATGGCAATCCCTAAGTCTCTAGAGAGCATCGACAGGGCGCGGTCGTAGGTCGGGTCACCTTCCCCGAGTGCCCGAATCGATTCCGGCAAGAAAAGCTCGGAGGTGATGTAGACCGTGAAGACAAAAGTGGTGATGACAGTGGCAAAGGGCTGTGTCGCCCAGTCCCAGAGCGCCCAGGCAAAGACCCGGGATCGGGGAATTTTCTGCCCAGCGTTCTTCTCGAGACCGATGACTGGAAGCGCGTCGGTGTCGGCATGGCGCGGAATTCCCCGTTGCGACGGCTCTGTCATGCCCCTCACGCTAGTGCGGGCAGGCGACATTGAGGCATATCCGGGGTAAATTCCTGGGCCATATGTACGCCCAGGGCGAAAATTGAGCCGTTTCGACTCAGATTTGGCGAAATGGACTTGACGACACCCCACTCACTCTGCAAACTTGATACGTGCCGACTCACATTTATCGGCCGTAACGAACTAAGGAGTACATCACAATATGTCCCGCGCAGTAGGAATTGACCTTGGAACCACCAACTCGGTGGTGTCCGTCCTCGAAGGTGGCGAGCCCACCGTTATTTCCAATGCCGAAGGTTTCCGCACCACCCCCTCGGTGGTGGCCTTCACCAAAGACAGCGAAGTTCTCGTCGGAGAAACCGCCAAGCGTCAGGCCGTGACCAACGTGGAGCGGACGATTTCTTCGGTCAAGCGCCACATGGGCACTGACTGGACCACAGAAATCGACGACAAGAAATACACCCCGCAGGAAATCTCCGCTCGTATCTTGCAGAAGCTAAAGCGCGACGCCGAGCAGTACTTGGGTGAGTCCGTTACCGACGCGGTGATCACCGTTCCCGCGTATTTCAATGACGCCGAGCGCCAGGCCACAAAAGAAGCTGGTGAGATCGCTGGCTTGAATGTGCTCCGCATCATCAACGAGCCGACCGCCGCTGCCTTGGCCTATGGCCTCGACAAAGGAAAAGAAGACGAGCTCATCTTGGTCTTCGACCTCGGTGGTGGAACGTTCGACGTGAGCTTGTTGGAAGTCGGAAAAGACGACGACTTCTCCACGATTCAGGTGCGTGCCACTTCCGGTGATAACCGCCTCGGTGGTGACGACTGGGATGAGCGCGTGATGAACTACCTCGCCGAGCGCTTCAAAGACACCACCGGTGTGGACATCTCAAGCGACAAAATCGCGAAGCAGCGTCTGAAGGAAGCTGCCGAGCAGGCGAAGAAGGAACTGTCTGGCTCCACTCAAGCCCAGGTGCAGCTTCCCTACCTGTCGCTGACCGAGTCTGGCCCCGCCAACTTGGACGAGACCATCACTCGCTCCAAGTTCGAGGAGCTGACCGCTGACCTGATTGAGCGGACCCGTAAACCGTTTAACGACGTCATCAAAGAAGCAGGCATCAAAGTTGCCGACATCGCCCACGTCGTGCTGGTCGGTGGATCAACCCGTATGCCGGCAGTGACCAACCTGGTCAAGGAACTGACCGGCGGCAAAGAGCCAAACAAGTCGGTGAACCCCGATGAGGTCGTGGCTGTCGGAGCTGCGCTTCAGGCAGGTGTCCTGAAGGGTGAGCGCAAAGACGTTCTGCTGATTGACGTCACTCCACTGAGTCTCGGAATCGAGACCAAGGGTGGCATCATGACCAAGCTCATTGAGCGGAACACCGCAATCCCGACCAAGCGAAGCGAAACCTTCACGACCGCAGAGGACAACCAGCCCTCCGTGTCGATTCAGGTCTTCCAGGGTGAGCGCGAGTTCACCCGGGACAACAAGCCGCTTGGCACGTTCGAGCTCACCGGTATTGCTCCCGCCCCACGCGGAGTTCCCCAGGTCGAAGTCACCTTTGACATCGACGCGAACGGAATCGTCCACGTGAGCGCGAAGGACAAGGGAACCGGCAAAGAACAGTCGATGACCATCACGGGTGGATCGTCTCTTCCGGAAGAGGACATCGAGCGGATGGTGCGCGAAGCCGAAGAGCACGCTGAAGAGGACAAGAAGCGACGCGAAGCGGCGGAAGCACGCAACAACGCCGAGCAGCTGGCCTACTCCGTCGAGAAGATCCTGAAGGACAACGACGAGAAGCTCGCCGACGACGTGAAGTCCGAAGTGCAAACCGATCTCGACGCTTTGAAGAGTGCTCTGGCAGGGGAGGACGAGGAGGCTGTGCAAAAGGCCGCCGACACCTTGGCCGCCAGCCAGACCAAGCTCGGCGAGGCGCTCTACCAGTCAGGTGAACAGGCAGACGGTGCAGCCGAATCGGCCGAGTCAGAAGACGACGAAGGCATCGTGGATGCCGAAGTGGTCGACGACGACGCCGAGGAGACAGCCGACGAAGCTGCTTCTGACAAGAAGTAGCCATGGCGAAGCACAAGAAAGACGACGAACCGCAAGAACCAGAAGAAACCGTCGTCAACGATAAGCGTCGGATTGACCCGGAGACGGGGGAGCTTCGCTCCCCCTCTCCCGAGGGTGAACCGGAGCCACTGGGCGAGGAAGACCTCAGCATTCTCGATGAAGCTGAGCGGGACTTGGTCTCGGAGTATCGGGAGCGCGCGGCTCGGGCAGAGGCTGAGCTGGCAAACTTTCGAAGCCGCGTGGAGCGCGATCGTCAGACCAACCGCGAAGCGATCATCGTCGAGGTGATTCGCTCGCTGCTACCGGCGCTGGATGATCTTGACCGGGCTGAGAGCCACGGCGATCTGGCTGGAACCCCGCTGGAGCTCGTGGCGCAGAAGGTGAGGCAGTCCTTCGAGCGCTATGGCATGGCTCCCGTGGGTCAGGTCGGTGAAGAATTCGACCCGGCCATTCACGAGGCGATGGTCCACATGCCCTCGGACGACGTGCAAGTCGACACGGTCGCCGACGTCATCGAGGTTGGTTACCAACTGGGGGAGAAGCTCATTCGCCCGGCCAAAGTCGCCGTTCATTCACCCAAACAAGCAGACGCCGAATAAGACGAGAGGAGGTGTCTAGATGGCAAGCCAAGACTGGTTAGAAAAAGACTTCTACAAAATCCTCGGGGTGTCGACAGACGCCTCCGACGCGGAGCTGAAGAAGGTCTATCGCAAACTTGCCCGGGAGAATCACCCCGATTCGAATCCTGGAGACGAAAAAGCCGAGCAGCGGTTTAAAGAAGTCTCTGAGGCGTATTCAGTGCTGTCTGACCCTGAGCAGCGTGCTGAATACGACCAAATTCGCGCCATGTCCCAAGGTGGTGCCCGTTTCACCGCCGGCGGAGGGGGTGCTGGTGGATTCGAAGACATCTTCGGGGGCATGTTCGGCCAAGGGGGACCGAGGCCCGGTCCCCAAGGATTCGGTGGGCTTTTCGATGGGTTGTTTGACGGCGGTGGCATGGGCGGCTACCCCGGATACCGCGAGCCCACAAAAGGCCAGGATGTGAACTCCCGGATCACTCTGGACCTGGCAACAGCTGCCGAAGGTACCACTGTCTCGGTCGAGACCGCACAGGGAAAGAAAGTGACGGCGAAGATTCCCGCCGGAGTCACCGACGGCCAGAAAGTCAGGCTCCGCGGTAAGGGCTACCCCAGTCCAGACGGCGGAAAACCAGGCGACGTCATCATCACGGTTGGAGTGCCAAAACACGCAGTCTTTGGGCGCGACGGCAATAACCTCCGTGTCGAGGTCCCGGTGACGTTCCAGGAGGCAACGCTCGGGGCGACTATTGAAGTTCCTGCGCTGACCGGAGATGTCGTCAAGCTGAAGGTGCCCGCTGGAACACAGTCTGGTCAGGTCATGCGCGTTCGAGGCCGTGGCATCACGAGCGCCAAAGGTGTTGGTGATCTTTTGGTCGAGCTCCAGGTCGCCGTTCCAGGCCACCTGTCGAAAACCTCGAAGGGGCACTTGGAAAAGCTCTTTGAGTCGCTTCCCAAGGAAAACCCGCGCGATGAACTGCTGGCGAAGGCGAAGAAGTAATGGTTGACCTGTCGCCAGAGATGGACGAGACCACTCCGCTGTTTCCGATGTCGACAGCGTCGGAGCTCAGCGGTCTGCACCCGCAAACCCTCCGGCAATACGACAAGTTGGGGCTGGTGAGTCCGACGAGAACCGCGGGGCGGACTAGGCGCTATTCGATGCGCGACATTGTGGCGCTTCGGGAGATTCAGACGCTTAGCAATGAAGGACTCAACTTGGAGGGCATTAAGCGCATCCTCGAGCTTCAAAGCACTGTCCACGAACTGCGCGGACGGGTCCGCGAATTAGAGGCGGCGCTCGCCGAAGAAGTGGTGAAACGTCAAGGACGCCGCGTGTTTGCTGCCGGCGCAGAAGGAGAAGTCATTCCACTTCGAGCCGGTGAGCGTGCTCAGCGAAGCAACCAGGTGATGCTGTGGAACCCGCTGTGGCGGATGTGGAACGAATGGTTTAAGCCCCAGGCCCCCGGCCGGGGAGAAGTGGAGAGGAGATAGTGCAACAGCAGCAGCAAGGCGAGAATCAGTCAGCGCTCGAGCAGTTTGGACAAAACCTCACCCAAATCGCCAGTGAGGGAAAACTCGACCCTGTCATTGGTAGGGATGCGGAAATTCGTCGTGTCTCCCAAGTCTTGACCAGGCGCACCAAAAATAACCCCGTCCTCATCGGGGAGCCAGGTGTTGGTAAGACCGCTGTGGTCGAAGGCCTCGCCCAGCGCATTGTTGCTGGCGACGTAGCCGACTCTTTGAAAGGCAAGCAACTGATTGCTCTTGACATGGCGGCCTTGGTTGCTGGCGCCAAGTACCGAGGCGAGTTTGAAGAGCGACTGAAGGCTGTGTTGAAAGAAATCAACGACGCTGAGGGAGAAATCATCACCTTCGTTGACGAACTTCACACGCTCATGGGAGCCGGAGGTGGCGAGGGATCTGTCGCTGCCGCCAACATGCTAAAACCCATGCTTGCGCGCGGGGAGCTGCGCCTCATCGGTGCCACCACGCTCAACGAATACCGCGAA
>CAJXYC010000045.1 GCA_913063365.1 uncultured Cellulomonadaceae bacterium | reverse complement strand
CCACCTCAGGCATGACCGAGCGGGAGCAAGCACCCGCCGGCGGACCAGCGCGCACACCGCGACGGTGGCCGATTCGCCTGCTCCAAGTAGTGGTCGCCATCGGGCTGCTCATAGCGGTCTGGCGAGGGGCCAATGGAGGCGACGCCGTACGACTGCTCCAGGAGGCCGAGCTTGTCTGGCTACTAGTCGCAGTGGTGCTGTTGAGTGGCCAAATCTTCGTCTCAGCCCTTCGATGGCGACTCACCGGCGAGCGCTTGGGGATGGCAATTCCTTGGTCACAGGCATGGAGGGAGTACTACCTGTCCCAGGTAGTCAACCAATCGATTCCTGGCGGGGTGATTGGCGATGCCACCAGGGCGATGCGCTCAAAGGACACGGCAGGACTCGTTCCCGCGGCCCAGTCGGTGATTCTGGAGCGCCTGGCAGGTCAGCTGGCTCTACTCGTGCTCCTTGCTGGCGGGCTCCTGGTCAACGCTCTTGACCCGACCGGTCCGGCATGGCCTGACTGGCTGGTCACACTCTTGGCTGTTGCGGGAGCAGCATGTGCGGGCTCTGTGGTTGCTGGGGCACTCTTGGCCCGAAAGGTCAGATCTCGAGCGGGTCGGGTCATTCGTGACTTCGCGACAGCTGCTCGGAAAAGTCTCTTATCGAGGGAGATCCGCTGGCAACAACTCGCCCTGAGCCTCGCGACCGCGCTGCTGAACATCGGCGGGTTTTGGGCGTGTGCCATGGCGGTCGGTGTGAGGCTGCCTTTTGCCCAGGCTCTCGCCGTCATTCCGCTGATTCTTCTCATGATGGTGATTCCAGTGAGTGTGAGCGGCTGGGGGCTCCGGGAAGGTGCTGCGGCTCTGTTGTTTCCTCTCGTGGGTTTTAGCTCCGCCGAAGGCTTCGCCAGCTCCGTCGCCTTTGGCCTTGTCTTGATTGTGATCGCACTTCCAGGATTGTTTTTTCTTCGTCCACGTCACAAACGTCCGTCGCGGTAGCCGTCTCTGTGTCACCATCGAGGTGACATGGGCACACAGCAATGACCGGGCGCGTGGCGGTCGCGATACCAGGCGACCTCGATACCCCAACTGGTGGATACGCCTACGACAGGCGCGTCATCGACGAGCTAGGAGCCCTAGGCTGGGACGTGACCCACATCGCGCTTGGCTCGAGCTTCCCGGAGCCCTCGGCAGAAGACATGTCCGAGGCCGCACAATTGCTGTACTCCGTGCCCCGAGACACTCCTTTGGTCATTGACGGACTGGCTCTTGGCGCGCTCGAGCCAGCGCTTGTGGCCGAGATTGCTGCGCCGGTTATTGCTCTTATTCATCACCCGCTGGCCCACGAGGGCAGACTGGACGACGCGCGCCGGGAATATCTCCACGCCACCGAGCGGGCAAACCTCGCCGTGAGTGCGGCGGTTGTGGTCACAAGCCCACACACCGCCATGCTTCTCCAGACCGACTATGGCGTGCCAGAAAGTGCGGTCACTGTGGCGGAGCCCGGAACCGACCGACCCAGCGACGCCCGGGTGCCAAGCAACCCGCCCCTGATTCTGTCTGTGGGGAGCCAAATCCGACGAAAAGGCCACGACGTGCTCGTGCAGGCCCTGGGGTTGATTTCTGACCTGGAGTGGCGGGCCATCATTGCAGGAGACGCGAGGGACCAGGCTGTTGCCGGCAACCTTCTGGAGTGGATTGCCGCTGAGGGCTTGCAGGGAAGGGTCGAGCTTCCCGGCGCCGTCAACAGCGATACCTTGCATGGCCTCTACCGCGAGGCCTCCGTATTTGCGCTTGCAACCCGATTCGAAGGATACGGAATGGTGTTCGCCGAGGCCATGGCGCACGGCCTCCCCATCGTGACCTGTCACACAGGTGCTGTTCCAGACACGGTGGGAGAAGGAGGGGCACTACTCGTGGCCCCCGATGACCCCGACGCCATGGCGGCGGCACTGAGAACGGTCTTGACAGATGGCGAGGTTGCCACCTCACTTACTTCCGCGTCGTCAGCCGCTGGACTAACTCTGCCCACGTGGGAAGAAACTGGACTACACATCGCCGCTACCCTCAATGCCGTGACGGAAGGACGCTTGTGACCGCAACCGATCGCGAGTTGGCTGTCTCTGCTGCGAGAGCAGCGGGCGATGTTCTTCTGCACTACTGGAACAGCCGAGACACCATTACCCCCTCACGGAAGCGCGCCGGTGATTTTGTGAGCCAGGCGGATGTTGAGGCGGAGGAATCACTCAAGGAGAAGCTCTTATCTGAGCGACCGGGCGATGGCTGGCTCGGCGAAGAAAGCGGGGAAGTCAGCGGATCTTCCCGGAGGTGGATTGTCGACCCGCTTGATGGGACAACAAATTTTCTTCGAGGCATCTCGCACTGGGCGGTGTCCGTGGCGCTAGAAGCGGACGGTGAGCTTGTCCTCGGGGTGATTCACGATCCTGTGAAGGACGAGACCTTCCACGCAGAGCGTGGCGAAGGTGCGCAGATGAATGGCTCGCGCCTTGTCGGGTCGTCGACGGATCAGCTGTCGGACGCGCTGTTTGGGACCGGGCTGCCGTTTGGGGCAATGGCCCATATCGATGAGCACGCTGATGATCTGCGGCGCCTTTTACCGCACTGCGCCGGGATGAGACGAATGGGCTCAGCGGCTCTTGATCTTGCCTATGTGGCCGCGGGACGACTCGACGGGTTCTGGGAGAGAAAACTCCAGCTCTGGGATATTGCCGCAGGGCTTGTCCTCGCGCGGGAAGCGGGGCTTCGAGTCGAAGGGTGGACAGCGGCGGAGCGGCCTGAAGACTCAGGCTCCGTCGTGACGAGCACGACGGCGTTGTTTGAGAGTTTCGCCGGACTGGTGCGGGGCGCTTAAGCGAGAGGAGAATCGCATCTGGCAAACAGATCACCAGAGCGACCATCTGGTGTGAGCGAATTCAGCCAGTCACGCGTGGCAGCAGCATCTCGCCACTCCGGCCACAGAAAGCGCCCCGTCTCACCACTCACCGGGTTGAAAAAGTACTCACCCAAGCTTTCTAACCGGTCAATGACGCTGTGGCTCAGGGAGGGAAACCCGGGCAAGTATTCGGTGGAGAGCAATGCCACCGGTTCAGACAGTCCTGCCAGCACATCGGATTCGAACCCTTCAACGTCAATTTTCACGTAGGCAGGCGCTCCGTAGCGGGAAATGAGGTCATCCATCGTGACCACCTGAACACTCTGAGAGTCATTCCACTGGACTTTTTCAAAACCTGGGGCGCTGCCAGCGCGCGAGACAAAGTCTGTCTGCAGTGACGACACCGTGGGGTGCCGGTGCGAGACCGCCATTTCCCGCTCACCCGACAGGTGCCCGACTGCCGCCGGAACCACTTCAATATCTCCGGGGAGGCTCCGTCGGAGATAGGTGGCAAACGGCTCCTGGGGCTCGACGGCGACGACCCGTGCGCCGACTGCGCGCATCGCCCGGGCACGCGTCCCCACATGAGCCCCAATATCGAAGGCCACATCGCCTGGGGAGAGCAGATCCTCGTAGAACAGACGCCAGGCCCGGCGAGAAATCGGATTGTTGTAAATCAGAAGCGAGCGCCCGAACCCAATCCAGCGGTCCATTGCTCGAGCCTTTCGTCGGTGTTGGTGCAACGGTAGCCTAGGAATTGACGGCTTGTAGCCGGGTGGGAGCCGTAAATCGATGAACGCGATGGCGCTGTGGTGCACATCTGAAGAAACCGCCGAGCTACGCCCTGGTGTGGAGGGTGACGGTGTGTTGGTCGACACCGTGTT
Source organism: uncultured Cellulomonadaceae bacterium (assembly GCA_913063365.1). Taxonomy (GTDB): domain Bacteria; phylum Actinomycetota; class Actinomycetes; order Actinomycetales; family Microbacteriaceae; genus Pontimonas. The sequence continues at coordinate 5,315 of CAJXYC010000045.1, read as the reverse complement.
CTCCGGAATCAGTCGCGGGACCGAGAGTCTCGTGTTTCGGGGGCATATCCCCCCGTCGGAAGCCACACGTATGCGGGGCCCAGCGCAAGAGGGCGATTTTCCTTTCCCCGTGAAATACGGCTATAGCGCGGTCGGGCAGGTGCGCGAGGGAAGCCTGAACGGGCAGCTGGTTTTCGCTCTGCATCCTCATCAAGATCACTTCCGGCTCCCGGAGGACAATCTCTACGCACTGCCAGACGATGTTCCGCCGGAACGAGCGGTGCTTGCAGCCAATATGGAAACAGCCCTGAACATCCTGTGGGACAGCGAGGCGACTGCCGGCGATCAGATCGCGGTAGTGGGTGCCGGAGTCGTGGGGTCGCTGGTGGCCTATCTCGCTGCCAGGCTCCCGGGGGCCAAGGTCGCAATTGTCGACTCGAATCCCTCCCGCCGCACGGTTGCCGAAGAATTCTCGTGCCAGTTTTCCGGCCCCGAGGAGGCTCCGCACGACTGCGATGTGGTGATCCACACGTCGGGGACGGAGGCGGGGCTTGTCAGTTCGCTGGGGATGGCTGGGCAGGATGCGACTGTGGTGGAGGCCAGCTGGCACGGTGACCGACTGGTGTCGCTCCCACTTGGCGCTGACTTCCACAGCAAACGACTGCGATTGCAAAGCTCCCAGGTCGGAGCGCTTCCCCCATCGCGCACCCCGCGGTGGAACCATTCACGTCGGCTAGCCACGGCGATTGACCTGCTCGCGGACTCCAGGCTGGATGTGCTCATCAGTGGCGAGAGTGAATTCGCCAATTTGCCAGCTGAGTACGGGACGATTTTGTCGAGCCCGGATACTCTCTGCCACCGTGTCCGATACACCACATCCTGAGGAGCGCCATGTTTGCACTCGAAGTCCGTGACCACATCATGATTGGCCACTCGCTTCCCTCCGAGGTGTTTGGCCCTGCGCAAGGACTGCACGGCGCCACTTTCACCGTCGATGCCGCGTTCTACACCGAAGACATCGACGAACACGGTCTCGTCGTTGATATTGGGCTTGCCTCCCAGGCGCTGTCTGAAGTCCTGGAGCCTCTGCGGTACAAGAACCTCGACGATGTGCCAGAGTTTGCGGGCACGTTCACCACCACTGAGTTTCTCTGCCGGCACATCTTCGACGGGATGGCGGAGCGCATTCGCTCCGGCTCCGTCGGCGACCAGGGCCGGGTGAAGAAAGTGCGCATCATGTTGCACGAAAGCCACGTCGCTCGGGCCTGGTTTGAAGGCGACATCTAGATGGCTTTTGCCGCAACATGGCTCGCTCTCCGTGAGCCAGCGGACCGGGCGGCTCGGGACCAGACTCTCCTGGGCCAGGCAATTCAGGCCGCCGGTCCATCTCCTGTCGTGCTCGACCTGGGTTGTGGAACCGGCTCTACGGTACGGACTTTGAGACCGCTTCTTCCGGAAACCACCGAGTGGCGCCTGGTCGACAATGATCAGGAGCTTCTGGACATCGCCGCGAGCGCCGTGCCCTCGTCGAGCATTCATCTTCTCGACATTCTCGATACAGCGAGCCTCCCCCTCGACGGTGTGACTCTCGTCACCTGCTCCGCGCTACTCGATTTGGTGACCGAGTCGTGGTTGCGGGAATTGGCCGCGAGTTTGAGGGTGCCGTTCTATGCCGCGCTGTCCTATGACGGATTCATGAAATGGGAGCCAGAGCTGCCGCTGGATCACGCGGTCACGGAAGCTTTCAATCGCCATCAGCGACGGGACAAGGGACTGGGCCCAGCACTGGGGCCTGACTCTTCAGCCCGGACCACAGCAGTGTTCGAATCTCTTGGCTGGAGGACGGAGGTCGCTACGAGTAACTGGCAATTGGGACCAGACAGTGAGGCATTGCAGGTGGCGCTCGTAGAGGGAATCGGCCAGGCCGCCTCCGAAGTAGGCGAGGCGGGCGCCACAGAATGGGCCGAGCAACGGGTTGCCGCCGCTCCACACTCAGCATGCGTCATCGGACACGCTGATATTTTGGTCACTCCGCCACCAGAGGACTCCCATGCACTCCGTTGATGTGTCTGATCCGGTCTGGAACCACCTGCTCGATGTGCGAGGCGCGGGCACCTCAATCGCCGCAACTGACGGGTGGAGTGAGGACGAATACCAGGCGGTCGAGCTCTATGGCCCGGTCGCCTCGCGTTCGGGTAAGCCGATGGTCATCGGGCAAATTGGTCAATCCCTCGATGGGCGGATCGCGACGGTCTCTGGCGACACCCGCGATATCTCGGGGCCGGACGGGTTAGCCCACCTGCATCGACTGCGGGCACTCGTTGACGGCGTGGTGATTGGGGTGAAGACCGCGCTCCACGATGCCCCACGACTTACTGTGCGACTCTGCGACGGGCCAAACCCGGCTCGCATCATTATTGACCCCCGGGGTCGCCTCCCTGACGATGCCGCTGTCTTACGCGACGATGGCTCCCGACGAATTGTCATCCAAGCCGTCGATCAGGACAGACCAGAGGGTGTCGAAGTTGTCCGTCTCGCCGCACGCGACGGTCTGTTACATCCTGAAGAAATCATTCAGGCGCTCACCGAGCGCGGAATCCACAGCCTCCTGATTGAGGGAGGAGGCTTCACCATTTCCCGGTTCATGGAAGCAGGGCTTTTGGACCGACTTCACGTGGCCATCTCTCCCGTGTTGTTGGGAGGGGGATCTAGTGGGCTCACCCTGCCCTCTCCCCCGGAACGCCTTACTGACGCCATCCAGCCAGAGACCGCTGTGTTCCAGTTGGGTTCGGATGTGGTGTTTGACTGCGCGTTACGCGCTGACTCCTAGGGCATGTGTCGCCGGACGGTACACCTCGAGCCCCAATGTCTGGGCCTGACGCGCCAGACTCTCATCAGTGGTGGCAAGCGCCTGGGCGTGGGTGAGGGCGGTGTGGAGCACCACCACATCCGGCATTCGTAACCCGGACTCTGCTCGGAGCTTCGCCAATGCAGAGGAGTCGGCTCCATCGATGGACTCCACCTGAAGGTGAAGTCCTGACAGGCGGTCTGCGAAACGCTCCGCCATGCCGTTCTTGGCTGGGTGCACCATGATTTCCGCCAATGTCAGAGCTGAGGCCACAAGCTCGCTGCCTGTGGAGTGGATAAAGAAGTCCACCGCCCAGTCGTGATGGGCGTCATTGCCATCAACCAGGGCGATGAACACCCCGGCGTCCACAGCGACTACGCGGGCCATTCCTCGCGCAACTCTTTCTTCCAGCCCGCTGGCCAGGTCCCGGTCATGCTGCCGGCGAGACCTCGAACGGTGGCCTGTCTGTCTTCTTCTTTGCGCGCCAAGTCGGCTGCGAAGTGCTCGATGCCGAGATCAACGAGCCGGAGTAAAAGCTGCGCACGGTGATTGGCCATTTCTGGCCAAACGGTGGCGGCCTCGTCGAGGGCGCGAGAGAGCTCATCGGTTTCGGTGACCATGTGTCGTGGACGCTGGGTCGGCATGGGAAAAGTGTAACACTGACAGTCTAAGTGCAACACCCGCGAGGAACCCCGCAGGCAAGAGGAGCTTCTGTCCGACCGCCCTAAAGTGGTGTCATCGTGGCCTACGACGTCGACTTCACCGACCCCAACGTCATCGCTGACCCCTACCCCGCATTGGCAACGTTGCGTGAGGCCGGGAAACCCGTGTGGAGCGAACAGCTGGGGCTCTTCCTTGCGGCCACCCATGCCGATGCGAACCAGGTGTTGCGCTCACGCACCCTGCAGCGGATTTACCGTCCACATTCCCCGGAGACCGAATGGTCGAGTTTCAACTTTCTGCACGCCGACTCGTTACTCGATTCCGAACCCCCCAAACACACGAGGCTTCGACGACTTGTCACCCACGCCTTTAACCCGACCACGATTGACAACCTTCGACCGGCCATCACCCAGATTGTGGGGGGCCTTCTCGACGACCTCGCTGATCGCTTCGATGCGGGTGAGGCCGATCTGATTCGTGACTTTGCTGAGCCGCTACCGGTGAAAGTAATCGCCTCTCTTCTGGGATTCCCGCCAGAGGATGAACACCTTCTTCGGCCGTGGTCCCAGGCCATTGTGAAGATGTACGAAGTGGAGCCTGACGAGGCGACTCGGATAGCAGCGCGCGTCGCCGCGGATGAATTTGCCGAGTATGTGGGCTCACTCATGGAGGAGCGCAAGAAGAAACCGGGTGACGACCTTGTTTCCCAGCTCGCTGCTGTCGAGGACGGTGGCGACCGCTTGAGCGCCAAGGAACTCATTGCGACCTGTGTGTTGCTGTTAAACGCTGGCCACGAAGCCAGTGTGAACGGGCTTGGAAACGGAATCGTGGCCGCACTGCACCATCCCGATCAGATGGACATGCTTCGGGCTGATCCGGAGGGTGTGAGCCCGTCGGCGCTCGAAGAATTTTTGCGCTTCGATTCACCTCTTCACCTGTTTGAGCGCACCGCCACAGAAGACACTGTCATCGGCGGTGTGACCATCGAGGCCGGGCAGAAGATTGCCGCGTTACTGGGCTCGGCAAACCGGGATGAGACGGTGTTTGATGAACCAGACACCATGCGTCTGGATAGGGACCCCAACCCCCATCTGGGCTTTGGAGCGGGTATTCATTTCTGTATTGGGGCCCCGCTTGCCCGGATGGAAATGTCGGTCGCTCTTCCGGCGCTCATGTCGCGCTTTCCAAACATCGAGCTTGCTGGAGACCCGACATCACGGGGAACATTCGTCCTACGAGGGTGGGCCGACGTCCCGATCGGGCTGTCCTAGCGCGGCTCGGCAACGGCCGGCATATCCAAAAGAGGCGGCCGCTCGGCGTCTCGCTGGGTAGCAATACCCGCGGCCACCACCAGAGCAATACCCAGCGCATCCAAGAGCTCAGGCACTTGGAGCAAGAGCAGCAAGCCAATCCCCGTGGCCACCCCCGGCTCCACCGCCATCAGCGTGCCAAAAGCTCGCTTATTCATCCGCTTGAGCGCGAGCATCTCCAGGGCGAAGGGAAACACCGGGGTCAACACCGCGAGGACAACGCCCCAGGCGAGGACCTCCAGAGACAGGTTGCCCCAGGCCTGCGGAACACCAACGACTGCGGCGGTGACGGCGGCGACGGGTGTGGCGAGGGCGAGGCCCTGGATCCCGCTAAAGCGGTCACCCACTTGCTGGGTAAAGACGATGTAGAGCCCCCAACAGGTGGCAGCGAGAAGTGCGAAGGCCACGCCAATCAGGTCAACGGCTCCGGTCCAGGGCCTGGTGAGGAACACCACTCCAACAAGTGCAAGAAGTGGCCAGAGAGCGGCCCGGATGTTCTTGCCGGACAACGCGGC
>CAJXYC010000044.1 GCA_913063365.1 uncultured Cellulomonadaceae bacterium | reverse complement strand
ATCAAGGAGGGCGCGAGTGTTGTCCACCCCGCGATCGCCTACCCCACCTACGCCGTGGGCGCAGCAGTCGTCGGCGCGGATGCGGTGGCAGAAGATGACCCCGAGAAGTGGCCCGACTCGACATCCCTGGTGTGGTTAAACAGCCCGTCCAACCCCACCGGAGAGGTGTTGGATACCGGCAAGTTGCGCGCAGCGGTGACCCGAGCCCGAGAGATCGGCGCAGTCATTGCGAACGACGAGTGCTACGCGCTTCTTGGCTCCGAGACAGAGCCGGAAGCACCGTCGATTCTGTCGGACGATGTCACCGGAGGCGACAACAGGGGCGTTCTTGCTCTCTATTCGCTGTCCAAACAATCGTCTATGGCCGGCTACCGTGCAGCGATGATGGCGGGCGATGAAGCCCTCATCGGCCAGATTGTTCATGCCCGCCGGCACCTGGGGCTGATGGCTCCAGAGCCGATTCAGCACGCTCTTGTGACCGGGCTCACAGACTCCGCAACAGTCCAGGAAACCCGATCGCGCTACCAGCAACGTCGTCGCGTTCTCCAACCCGCACTAGAAGCGGCTGGTTTCTCTGTGACCGGAGGGGACAGTGGTTTATACATCTGGGCCACAGCTGGTCAGTCATCGACAGACTCGGTCAACAAGCTCGCAGAGCTCGGAATCCTGGTGGCGCCGGGTCATTTCTATGGGCCGGGTGGAGCACAACACGTTCGGGTAGCGTTGACTGCGACGTTTGAGGCCATCGCTCAGGCCTCAAGGCGTTTGTCCGGGTAGTGCTATGAAATTTGTCTTCATTGCCTTCGGCCTGTTGTCCGCTATCGCTCTCGCTGCCACCACGGCCTTCACAACCCTTCTCGCACCGATCGAAGCGGACTTATCGGAAGTTCCTGTCGGCACCGTTAATCCTGAGTCATCTGTGGAGCGAACAGTCCCCTCCGAGAGTTCACCAGTCGAAGAAGAGGACAAGCCGGTCACGGAAACAGCGGAGAAAGACGGAGCTGCCCAACCCGAGAGGGGTCCAGACAATCGGTCGCCATTACAACCGACTCCTGTTACACCCGCACCGCCACCCGTCTCTCAGGACTCGGATAGCGCCGAGGACGACTCGGATGACAGTTCATCGGGATCTTCCTCCCCGGCAAGCCTCCCTGGCGTCGTTCGGAACCTTAGTGTGACGCCCGGTCGAGGCCAGGCGGTTTTGGCGTGGACCGCTCCGTCATCTAATGGCGGTGCAGCGATTACGGACTACGTGGTCGAGCAGTCGACAGATGACACCACGTGGACTGTTTTTTCAGACGGCACGAGCGCGATTACCACCGCAACGGTCACCTCGCTAACCAACGGCACCACGTATTACTTCCGAGTGAAAGCCACCAACTCGGTCGGTTCGGGCAGTCCGACAGCGAGCGTGTCCTCTGACCTGCTTGTCACCCCTGCAGCGCCGACTGGTTTGTCGATTACTGAGACGTCACGGTCGACGGCTGAGTTGTCGTGGACGGCGCCCGCAGACGATGGCGGGGAGTCAGTCGATGATTATCGGATTCAGCAGTCGACTGATGGTTCGTCGTGGACCACTCTGACCGATGGAGTCAGTGCTTCGACGACGGCGACGGTGTCGTCGTTGGTTGGTGGCAACACTTACTACTTCAGAGTGGCGGCGATTAACTCGGAGGGGACAGGTGCTGATGTGAGTGACTCCATTGCGTGGACGGTCACCCCTGCAGCGCCGACTGGTTTGTCGATTACTGCAGGTGATGGGGAGGTGACCTTGTCGTGGTCCGCGCCAATGGATGACGGAGGCGCGACGATCATTGACTATTCAATTCAGCAATCGACGGATGGTGAGACGTGGACAACTCTTAATGATGGAGTGAGCACATCTCGATCCGCCACTGTCTCATCTCTGTCGAATGGAACGACTTATTACTTCCGGGTCGCGGCTGAGAATGCGGAAGGCACAGGTCCGTACACGGCCTCTGGAAGTGCGACACCCACCCCTTAGTCAGCTGAATGCGCTGATTGTTCAGGAGAAATCAGCATTCTCGGACAGAGCCCCAGTCGTCTAGGCTGGGAGGGTCTTGCCCTCCACCCATGGGGGTGAGATGCACCACACACCACACCCACTGGCGGACCTACCGGCCCCGCTAGCGAAGGAGGAACAGGTGAGCGAAAACAACGAGGTGACACTGCGTCACCCCGGTGGCGAAGCCACATTCCCCATCTTGGACGCCTCTGACGGCAACTCCAGCGTCGACATTCGCAGCTTCACCAAGCAAACGGGTATGACGGCCTATGACCCGGCGTTTGTGAACACCGCCTCCACCGCCTCCAACATCACCTATATCGACGGTGACAAAGGGATCCTCCGCTATCGCGGCTACCCCATCGAACAGCTCGCCAGAAACTCCACGTTCCTCGAAGTCGCATGGTTGCTGATTTATGGCGAACTGCCCACCGCCGACCAGTTAGCCCAGTTTGACCACACGGTTCGTCGTCACACCCTGCTGCACGAAGACCTGAAGCGTCTGTTCGACGCCCTGCCGCACTCTGCACACCCGATGTCGGTGCTCTCCAGTGCGGTGAGTGCGCTGTCGACCTACTACGGCGACTCTCTCGATCCGAAGGATCCCGAACAGGTCGATATCTCGACCATTCGACTGCTGGCAAAGCTTCCGGTAATTGCTGCCTATGCCCACAAAAAGAGCATCGGACAGGCGCTGTTGTATCCGGATAACGACCGAGGCTTTATCGACAACTTCCTCTGGCTGAACTTCGGCCTGATGGCAGAGCCCTACGAAGTAAACCCGGTCTTGGTGGATGCTCTCGACCGCCTAATGATCCTCCACGAAGACCACGAACAAAATGCCTCGACCTCGACGGTGCGCTTGGTGGGCTCCACCGAGGCCAACTTGTTTGCCTCCGTGTCGGCAGGAATCAATGCGCTGTCTGGCCCCCTCCACGGAGGAGCCAACGAGTCGGTTCTGCAGATGCTGGCGGAGATTCGTGATTCGGGTGAAGGCGTGCAGCGTTTTGTCGAGCGGGTGAAAAACAAAGAAGACGGCATTCGCCTGATGGGCTTTGGCCACCGCGTGTACAAAAACTACGACCCGAGAGCCAAACTGGTCAAAGAATCAGCGGATGCTGTCTTGGCAGACCTCGGTGTGCGGGACAACCTTCTGGATATCGCCAAAGAACTGGAAGAGATCGCCTTGGCTGACGAGTATTTCGTCGAACGAAAGCTCTACCCGAACGTCGATTTCTACACAGGCGTCATCTACAAAGCGATGGGCTTCCCGTCACGCATGTTCACCGTGCTCTTTGCGATTGGTCGTCTCCCCGGCTGGATTGCCCACTGGCGAGAGATGAACGACGACGAACACTTGCGCATCGGCAGGCCCCAACAGCTCTACACCGGTCCGGTGGAGCGGGATCTTCCGAAAAACCGCTAGGTCTTAGGCGTGAAGCGCGGCGTTGAGTGCCACGCCATCACCCGAGCGGGGCAGCACTTCCACAGCACCTGACTGCGAGTTTCGGCGGAATAACAAGCCGCCCACTCCGGAGAGGCTTCCCGCCTTCACGACTTCTGTCTCACCGCCACGGATCACGCTGACCTTCGTGCCGGCAGTCACATAGAGCCCCGCCTCGACCACGCAGTCATCACCCAGAGAAATACCGATTCCGGCGTTAGCGCCCAGAAGACAGCGCTCGCCAATAGAAATCACTTCGGTGCCACCACCGGAGAGAGTGCCCATCACCGAGGCTCCACCACCGATATCACTGCCGGCACCGACCACCACTCCCTGCGAGACCCGGCCTTCGACCATCGACTGTCCAAGCGTGCCGGCGTTGAAGTTCACAAACCCTTCGTGCATCACGGTGGTGCCTGGTGCCAGGTGAGCACCGAGCCGCACCCTGCTGGCATCAGCGATTCGGACACCCTTCGGCGTGACGTAATTCAGCATGGGGGGAAACTTGTCGATTCCTGTCACCTGAACCCCATGCATCTGCAGTTCTGCGCGTTTTTTCTCCAGCACATCCGGGTGAACGGGCCCGTGGGACGTCCAGGCGACAATGGCTAATACGCCAAATAGTCCCTCGAGGTTGATGGAATTGGGGCTTACCAGGGTGTGGCTCAGTAAATGCAGTCGCAGGTAGGCATCCGGAACACTCGCAGGAGGTGTGTCCAAATCGGCGACCACTCCAACGCCAACCTTGCTGACCTCCAGTAGCTCGTCCTCTCGCTCCTCGTGTTCGATGTCCTGAGGGAGGATATGCGGGTCGAACTTGGCGCTTGGTTCACCGAGGGCTGGTGCGGGAAACCAGGTGTCCAAAACGGTTCCATCCCGGGCGATTGTTTGCAGGCCATAGCCGTGGGCTACGCGGGGGGAATCGGACATGCCCTCCAGGGTAGTGCCCGCCCGCACTACACTCGGGCGGGTGAGCGCACCTGCCTTTGACCTGTCTCAGGGCCTGATTCCGTTGGCGCTCGAGCTCATTGATATTCCATCGGTTTCCGGAGACGAAGAACACCTCGCCGATCGGGTCGAGGCCACACTGCGGCTTGCTCCGCACCTCGAGGTCATTCGGCACGGCAACACAGTGGCCGCGCGTACCTCCCTGGGCCGAGACACCCGGGTGATTGTCGCGGGCCATCTCGACACAGTGCCTCAGGGCCCGCTGGGCCCTGCTCGAGTAGCAGATGGCATCCTCCACGGCCGGGGAAGTGTGGACATGAAAGCAGCCGTTGCCTCACATCTGCTTACCGCGGTGGAATGCGATCAGCCCTCTGTGGATGTGACGTGGATGTTTTATGACCAGGAAGAAGTAGAGGCCTCACGAAACGGTTTAGGCCACTTTCACGCTGCCCACCCCGACTGGTTCGTGGGAGATGTGGCGGTGCTGGGAGAGCCCTCACACGGAGGAGTCGAGGGCGGCTGCAATGGCACTATGCGCGTCGAGCTTCGAACGAACGGTGTTGCTGCGCATTCGGCACGGCCTTGGCGGGGAGAAAACGCCATTCACGCCCTGGCTGAACCGCTCGCGATCCTTGCTGGATTCGAGCCAGAAACCAGGACGGTCGACAGCCTGGAGTACCGCGAGAGCCTCCAGGCGGTGGGGGTGAGCGGTGGAATTGCGGGAAATATCGTCCCGGATGAGGCGGTCTTGACCGTTAACTTCCGGTTTGCCCCAGACAGAAGCGTCGATGACGCGCTTCAGTACCTCACTGAGGTTTTTCCGGGAGCAGATCTCACGGTGGTGGATTCGTCAGAAGGCGCCAGGCCGGGGCTTACCCACGATGTTCTGCAGGATTTGGTGGCCCGCAGTGGTCGGGAGGCTGGACCAAAATACGGCTGGACCGACGTGGCGAGGTTTTCCGCGTTAGGGATTCCCGCAGTGAACTTTGGTCCAGGCGATGGCGCCCTTGCACATGCTGATGACGAGCAGGTGCCTGTGTCTGAGGTTGAGCACTGTCACCGTGTGCTCACCGAATGGTTGTCCTAGCTCTCTCAGTTGTTACTGGAGCCTATTTCCAGGGATAATAGAAGGTCTGGAAATGGATAAGGAGACTGTGACATGGCTGCGATGAAGCCCCGCACGGGGGATGGACCCATGGAGGCTGTTCGCGAGGGCAGACTCATTATCGTGAAGGTGCCCCTGGAGGGTGGAGGCCGTCTGGTGGTCTCGGTGAACGACGACGAGGCAACAGCCCTTCGCGACGCCTTGAACGGCGCCATTAAGTAAGTCTTAGTCCCGGTGGACTTGGGCCCATAACAGGCCCTCCGCCATCGGCAACAGGGTGTGAGACACCCGGTCGTCTTCGGCGACCATCCGCAAAATATGCCGCATCTCTTGCACGGCTTCTTTTCTATTAGCCGGATCGGCAATTGCGCCGCGGACAAGTGCTCCAGAAATCAAGACTGATCCACCCGGTCGACAGAGGGTGACGGCGTCGTCGTAACACTCGTCAATGGAGGTCGCGGGAAGGTCAATGACCACCAGGTCATAGGAGTTTTCGTTCATTTTGGGAAGCACATCACTCGCGCGTTCAGTAATCAACCGAACTTTCGCCGGGTCCAAGCCCACCTGACCCATCAGTTCTTTGAAGGTGACGTGGTGGTCGGGTTCGCTGTCGATCGTGGTGATGTGAGCATCGGGGCAGGCTTCTGCGAGCCGCATCGTCTGCACACCAATGCCGGTGCCAATTTCAATAATCGACTGGGCATCCATCGATTTTGCGATGGCGGCAATGGCCTGACCGGTGACGGTCGTCATCGCTTGGACACCTTGCTCCAAGGAGGCGTCGATGAGGTAGCCGACGTCTTCTGAGTCACTCAAATAGTCCGCACTGAAGCGGTGGATGAGGTCCCAGTCAGCCACACATACCCCTTTCACCAACCGCCCTGCGTTGTCTCGAGCCTAGGACACCGCTCAGTCCAGCTCACTATTCTTTACCCGTGTCGTTTGGACTGACTTTTGACAAGCTGCTGCTGATCGGGCTGCTCGCTGTTTTCTTGCTGCGCAAAGCGCCTGAGGGCGTGGGATCTGGCCCTGTCTGGCAACAGTCGGAGATTGGCTCATCTCCCATGCCTCGGGCGGAATCCACCGAACCTTGCGTGGCTTGACGTGGATGCGGCCTGTGGATAACCCTCGATTCTTCAACGCATTTGAACACACGATTTGTACCTCTCTCCTGGCCCACCCAAAGCGCCACTAAGTCTTAGCCACCTTCAGCATCCGGCAGCTGGAAAAACATCGGATATGGTGGGAAAACTGGCCAGATGTGCTTTCCTGCCTCTCCTGTTTATTGATTGTCGGCTGATAAATTCAGGACATGGAGTCCGAGCTGGAACGGCGCCCTATTTTTCCCTCTAACCCTTTAGGAGTAGGAAGGAGCCTTGCAGACTCGTCTGAGTGAATGAGACCGCGCTAACCCGTGCAAGCAATCCTCGTCCTCTTCTCTTGCTCCGGAACGGCGGGATTCTGCTCAATAGGAGCCTTAGCGGTCCGCGGGAGTACTGGTTCCAGAAATCGGCTTGGCACCAGTCGCTGAATAGTTCCTTCCAGAAGTCGCATCGGTGTTTCACTTAGCACTGCACCAAGCGACCCGGACGGTGCAAAAAGTAGGTCTGCACGAAGAATCACGATGGAAGTTGTCCTGAATCTTTGTGTTGCGGCGGTCACGACACTTTGATCATTTGCCAATGGCATCGTCGCGGTTGGAGATTGCAGGGATGATGAGCGTGACCCCCTGGCCAGCTACCAATAGTTCTTGGTTAATACCTCCGCGCCGCCACCAGTGAGAAGAGCACGCAACGGTCGAACTCCTTTGCTGCCAACAAAAAACAACCAGCCTTCAACAGTGTCTGCAGCACTGAGGGCATAGGACAGTTGCTGGCGAAGCTCACAATCAAAATCCTCCAGACTCCGCTCGAGGGGCTCTGCCATCTCATCATGCTTGGCAGCTTTATACAGGTTTGAACGATCGATTGGGAACTCGATGCCACTGCCTTGAACATCGTGATTGTCGTAATTGGCCGTGTGTGGAGCTGTCTGATCCGCCGTGATGGGTTGAACAAGCTGGGCAGCCGGCTGATGCGGCTGGAAGTCCGCCACTACCCTAGTCTTATGTTCGAGGAGCGGACGGTTGCGTTCCTGGGGCCCATGGTCCCTGTCGGAGGCTGTCGCTTGTTCGGAAACCTAAGGGCGACCAGACAAGACCCTTCGGGAATATCAGCCTTCGAGAGGGAAGTTTAATTGGCGATTAATTCGGTGCAGCCCGTTAGCGACGTTTGCCTGCCACCCTCGAGCTCGTTGCGTGAGGCAATAGGAGTAATTGATCGTGGCGCTGTGCAGGCGTGCTTAGTGGTGGATGAGTCTGGCAAGTTGTTAGGGATGCTCTCCGATGGGGATGTTCGCCGCGCCCTCTTGGGAGGTCATTCACTGGAAGCAAAAATCGGGGAGTTGATGAATGCCGACTTCCGCTTCATCGGCGCACCGGCGCATCCGAGAGGCGCCGAGGATTTTATGAGGCGCCACCAGATTCGCCATGTTCCGGTTCTAACTGGATCTGGCCAGGTTGAGGAGTTTTTGACACTCTCGGACCCCCCGGCACGAGGAGCAGGAAATCTTCCGGTGGTGGTGATGGCAGGGGGCCAAGGGCTACGCCTGCGACCCCTTACAGAACAAGTTCCGAAACCTATGTTGCCGGTTGGAAACAAGCCCATGCTGGAGCGAATCATCGATCGTTGTATTGCCGCGGGTTTGACCGATATCTATCTGGCAGTGAACTATCTTGCCTCGCAAATTCGTTCCTACTTTGGTGACGGGTCGCGGTGGGGTGTGGAGATTAACTACTTGGAAGAACAAGATGCGTTAGGGACAGCTGGTCCGCTGGGCCTCTTGCCCGCCGAAATAGAAGACTCAGTAGTGGTCCTCAATGGCGACGTGCTTACAGACGTCGATCTGAGCCGAATAATCGAATTTCATTGGGAGAGTGGGTCATCTGCCACAGTTGCGCTCAGAGAGTTCGTCGTCGAGGTGCCTTACGGGGTTGTGTCTCTCGATGGTTTCGCAGTGCAAGCAATCCAAGAAAAACCGTCCTTCCGACATTTCATAAACGCCGGAGTGTATGTGCTGAGAAAGGAAGTCATTGACCTGGTGCCTTCCCATCAGGCGATGGATATGCCGGATTTGATACACGATGTAATCGACAAAGGCTTTTCTGTGAGTGGTTTTCCGCTACATGAGGAATGGCTTGATGTGGGCTCTCATGAATCGTTAGAACAAGCCCGAGGTAGACACGAATGAGTGTTCTTGCCCTAATTCCTGCAAGAGGTCAATCCAAGGGAGTCAAGAGAAAAAACTTGCATCTCCTCAGTGGGGAGCCCCTTATTTTTTGGACAATCCAGGTGGCCCGACAGGCCACCGGAATTGACCAGGTCGTGGTATCAACTGAAGATAGCGAAATCGCTGCTTTTGCCCGTTCGCTCGGTGTCCATGAGCCGCTTATGCGTCCCGTGGAGCTCGCCGAAGACACAACTCCCGGTGTCGCGCCTGTGCTGCATGCCGCGGAGGGGCTTCCTGAATTTAGCTGG
>CAJXYC010000043.1 GCA_913063365.1 uncultured Cellulomonadaceae bacterium | reverse complement strand
GTCGAGGACATATCTCTTTCTTACCGCGGATTGTCCGCGTGTGTGAAAAGTTTTCCCCCGAGTATTACGAGGCGAGCGCGGTGGCGTCGTGGATGGCTTGGCGGAGAGTGTCCGGCTCCACCTTCCAGTGCGCGTGTTCCTCCCCGTTGATGAGGACCACGGGGATGAGCTCACCGTAGAGCTCTTGCCAGAGCGGGTTGTCCTCGAGACTCACTTCCTCGAACTCGACATTCGAGTGCCCGTCGATCACATCGTTGATTGTCGTGCGAGCGTCGTCGCAGAGGTGGCATTCGTCACGTCCGATTAACGTGATGTTCACCGGAGACATGCTCGCTACTCTAAGTGACTCCCCGGGAGGGCTGTCAACCGAGAGCGGGAAAACAACTACTTCTTGTTGCGACGCTGGTGACGGGTCTTGCGCAGCAGCTTGCGGTGCTTTTTCTTCGCCATCCGCTTGCGGCGCTTTTTAATGACTGAACCCATGGTTTCCTTTACGACTTTCTGTAACCCCGGCGGGTAATGACAACCGCTCGAGTGTAGCGGGTGGCTGGTGTTAGCCGGCCTGCTCGACTGACCAGGTGTCCACCTGCTCAATCAAATGGCTCACCGCGTTCTCGGGAATGCGGTACGAGCGTCCGAATCGGATGGCCGGCATATCTCCGGCGTGCACCATTCGATACACCGTCATTGTGGATACCCGCATGAGGTCAGCGACCTCTTGCACGGTGAGAAACCGCATCGCGGGAAGCGACTCAGACACGTGAGCCTCCTGTGGACAGTGTGACGGACGTGACCACTGTAGACCTCTGGTCGAAGCCTGTAAAGGTCGGGTTTACGGGCGGACGTTACCGACCAGGCGTTCGATAGCGTCTCTCGCCTGGGCGACCCAAGTCCCAATCTGGAAACCGGCGGGCCACAAATCGACATACGGCGTCTCGGTGGAAGTATCGACACCGGCCGGTCTCGACTGGGGAGCCACGTTGTCAAGAAAGTGTCGAACAGTCCCGAGCGGTCCCGGAGCAAGCCGGTAGTAGCGGTGCTGTCCGTCTTCTCGCACATCCACTACGTGGTGCTCACGAAGGACTTTCAAGTGCTTCGACACGGTCGGCTGGGTGATTCCCAAACGCTCGACTAAGTCCCCGACACTGAGCTCCCCCGGCTGACCGCTGCCGCTGACAGCGTGGGAGTCGAGGCTCGATCGAAGGAGCAGCAAAATATCGCGACGAGTATCGTCTGCGAGAACGTCAAAAAGGTCTGCCACAGCTAAGTAACCTACCCGGCGCCGGCGAGGAGTACCATTTCTGCCGGTGATCTTCCCGTCGAGGAAAGAAGGCATTCGCTCATGGCCAGATGGCCAGGTCGTCGGAACCGTCGAAAGAGTAGGAACGCACAACTGCGCTCCTCCTCCGCCCTGCCCTACGGTCTGCACCCCAGATCCGGGTTAGCAGGGCTCGGTGACCGCCTGCGCGCCGTCATCGGAAACTCAGCAGCGACCGTCACGATCCTGATTTTTATCCTGCTCTCGCTCCTGACAACGAGCCTTCTGATGATGCCGGCGGCATCGGCATCTGGCGAGGCCACCCCGCTCGCCGACGCACTCTTCACCGCGGTCTCCGCGATCTGTGTGACGGGCCTCACCACCGTCAATATGGCCACGCACTGGTCACCTTTTGGCAACACCGTGATTTTCATCGCGCTTCAAGTGGGAGGCATTGGTGTGATGACGCTGGCCACGCTGCTCGCTGTCATCGCCTCGAAGCGGCTGGGCCTTGGCGCGAGAAAGATGATGGCAAGCGACGTGGATCCCTCCCGCATGCACGAGCGCCAGGAACACGACGGTCACGGCATGCAGTTGGGAAACGTCAAGGGTCTGCTGGGAACAGTGATTGTCAGTGTCTTCGCAATTGAACTCGTCCTCGCCGCCATCATCATCCCGAGGCTCTGGGCCTCCGGTCTCGACGCGGTGACTGCGCTGTGGCAGGGCGGTTATCTCGCGGCCTCTGCTTTTACCAACACCGGGTTTGTCCCGCTGGTTGATGGTCTCGCCGCCTACGACTCTGACCCGGTAATTGTCCTGACGATTGCCGTGGGAGTCTTCCTGGGAAGCCTCGGATTCCCCGTTATCTTCGCCCTGACTCAGGCCTTGAATGTGGCTCGACGCCGTCGGCGCCGTCTCACTCTGGCG
This sequence comes from uncultured Cellulomonadaceae bacterium, assembly GCA_913063365.1. Lineage (GTDB taxonomy): Bacteria > Actinomycetota > Actinomycetes > Actinomycetales > Microbacteriaceae > Pontimonas. The sequence continues at coordinate 7,016 of CAJXYC010000043.1, read as the reverse complement.
CACGCTCGTGTGGGACTCCACGCCAAGCTCACCCTGGTCACGACAACCATCCTTCTCGCCGTCGGTGCGGTGTTGATTGGCCTCTTGGAGTGGGGCAATGACCGCACGCTCGGCGGACAGGAGCTGTGGGTACGGCCAATGACCGCTGTCTTCACCTCGATGATGGCAAGGTCTGGTGGCTTCAACACCGTTCCCACCGAAGACATGAGTGGTGCGACGCACCTGGTGTTGGACATGCTGATGTTCGTCGGTGGTGGCTCTGCTTCCACCGCGGGTGGCATCAAAGTCACCACCCTCGCGATTTTGTTTATTGCCGCGTTTGCGGAAGCCCGAGGGAACCAAGACCTTGGGGTGTATGAACGACGGATTCCCTCCGATGTGGTGCGCCTTGCGGTGAGCGTGGTGCTCTGGGGTGCCAGCATCGTGGCGGTGTCGAGCGTGATCATTCTCCGCATCACCAACGCACCCCTAGATGAAGTTCTCTTTGACGTGATTTCTGCCTTCGCGACCTGTGGCTTGAGTGCCGGGCTCACCGGCGGAGACTTGGAATCCGAAGCCAAGTATGTCCTCGCCGTCACTATGCTTCTTGGCCGTGTTGGTACAGTGACCCTCGCAACAGCCCTCTCTGGCACACACCGGACGACGGTGTACCGCCGGGCGGCAGAAAGGCCGATCGTTGGTTGAAAAAATTGCACACGACGCTCCCGTCCTTGTCCTAGGACTCGGTCGGTTCGGAGCGGCGACCGCGGGCGAGCTCGACAAGCTCGGTCGCGATGTTCTCGCTGTGGACGCGGACCCGGTTCTCGTTCAGAAGTGGTCCGACCGTGTTCGGCACACCGCCGTCCTAGACGCCAGAGATATGAATGCCCTCCAGCAGATTGGAGCGGCGGACTTTTCTGTCGCGGTCGTCGCGGTGGGCTCGTCGATTGAGGCGAGCGTGTTGATCACCACCCATCTGGTGGATCTCAAAATTCCGCAGATTTGGGCAAAGGCCATTTCCGAGGCGCACGGAAAAATCTTGACCCGCATCGGTGCCCACCGAGTGATTTATCCCGAACGCGAAGCAGGCGAGCGCGTGGCGCACCTCGTCTCGGGCCGGATGATTGACTTCATTCGCTTCGACGACGATTTCGCTCTGGTCAAGATGTATCCGCCGAAGCCCATTCGCGGTAAGTCGCTGACCGAGTCAGGGGTTCGTACGAAGTACCACATCACGGTGGTGGGGGTGAAGTCGCCGGGTAAACCCTTTACCTACGCGACCGAGCAGACAGTTGTGACAAACCACGACTTAATCATCGTGTCTGGGTCCAACGAAGACATCGAACGCTTCGCAGCGCTAGAGGGCTAAGAGCCCTTCGCCATTTCCTCGGCACGTGCCACAGCTCGTGCGAGGGCCTCTTCGAGAATCCCTCCAACATCGCGATTGTCGAAGACTCCGATTGCCTGCTCGGTGGTTCCCCCCGGACTGGTTACGGCGCGGCGCAACTGCTCCGCTGAATCAGTGGACTGGTGCAGGAGGCTCGAGGCGCCGAGAAGTGTCCCCTCCACCATCACTTTCGCCTGGTCGACACTGAACCCTTTCGCCACTGCCAAATCCATCAGTTTCTCGGCGAGGTAGAACACGTAGGCAGGGCCTGAGCCAGAGATGGCGCTCAGGGCATTGATCTGGTCTTCGTCGACGACGACGACATCTCCCACCTGAGAAAACACGTCGGACACGACCTGGAGGTGGTCCGAGTTGGCTCGAGAACCCGCAGCCACTCCCGTCACTCCCTGTCCAATCTGAGAGGGGGTGTTCGGCATGGACCGCACCACTGGTTGGGACACGACCTGCTCGATCTGCTCGGTGGTAATCCCTGCCGCCACACTCACCACGACGGCACCGTCTGCCAGATGATCAGAGACCGACGAGGCAAGGTCGACGATGTAGGGAGGTTTGACCCCCAGGATGACGACGTCTGCCTCCGCGACAGCCCAGGCGTTTGCCTCGGGATTCACCTCAAGACTCTGCGCCTCCACCCCATCTGCCCGCAGCAATTCCGCTGCCTGCTCTGTCCGAGTGGTGGCGCGAATACCCGCCACATCCACCCCGGGACGGCGGACTCCACGCAGAATTGCTCCGCCCATTTTTCCGGTGCCAAGAAAGGCCAATCGGGGCAGTGAGACGCTCATGCCCCCAGTGTATGTTGGGGGAAACAGTGGGGTTGAGGGAGTGACGCACAATGACCGGTGGACAGGAAACCTCGCAGTCTGCCTGGCGAGAGGCCGTGGTCTCCGCTCTGCTCGATAGCCCCGACATCGTCCAGGTCTTGAGGCTCACCATTGTTGAGGATTCCGACAGTAAGACTCAGGTTGTCGCCGCATCTGTCGCCTTCGTCGACACCCTCCCCACCCACGTGATGACGGCTGCGCTTCGTGACGCGAAGCGACGCGTCGAGGAAGTGGTGGGGCAGTCAACGGTGTATCTCGAGCCAGACCTGATGAAAGATCCTGACCGTGACGAACCAGCAACCGACGTGATTGTGATTAAAGCCTCTGACTAAGGAGTGAGTATGGAACTTGTTCGAAATCTGACACTCATCGCCCACTTCCTGGGTTTAGCCATGATCATCGGGCCGTTCCTCCTGCAGATGCGCTCCCGCACCGGCTATGCGTTTGGCTGGGTATTTAGCGGCACTATCGTGCAGCTGGTCTCCGGGTCACTCTTGGTGGGTTTGGCCGAGATGCGTCTCGCCGATGACCCCGACATGGCTCTAGACCACATCAAGATCGCGGTCAAGCTCGGCATCGCGCTGATTGCTTTTGTCGCGGCCCTGATTGGTTACCGCCGGACAAAGAAGGGTGTCCCCGCGGGATCAGAGCGGTCGCTCATGCCCTTTTTCCACACCGCCGGAGGACTGGCGATTATCGACCTGTTCGTCGCCGTGCTGTGGCCAGGCGTCGTGATGTCTTAACCACGGCGCTTCGTCTGGAAAAACTCCCGGAGCATGGCGGCAGCTTCGTCGGCCATTACACCTCCAATAACTTCATCGACTCGGTGCGGCAACGACCTGTCCCGGAGCAGGTCGTGCGGTCCGCCCCCAGCGGCTCCTGCTTTCTCATCGGGAGCGCCATAGACCACTCGGCTCACCCCCGACTGGGCAATCGCTCCTGCGCACATGACACACGGCTCGAGCGTCACCACGACAGTGGCACCATCGAGGCGCCAGGTACCGAGCCTCTGCGCAGCCTGCTGGAGAGCCATCATTTCCGCGTGGCCGGAGGGGTTGCCATCGCGCTCTCGGGTGTTCCAGCCTTCACCGATGACCTCGCCTGAGTCATCCAGCACGACCGCCCCGACCGGTACATCGCCTGAGTCACGAGACTGTGTCGCACGCTCCAAGGCGCGGCTCATCGCCTCTTCCCACGGAGACATCGGATTACCCATGCCTCCAGGCTAGAGCCCCTTATCCGCGCCACTTTCTCTGCGCTAGCCTTGCCGCATGGAGCAGCTGGTCTCGACCCACCCCCTGGTTGCCGAGAAAATCACGCGCTTGCGCGATCAAAAAACCCCCTCTGCTGAGTTTCGCTCACTGACCAGGGAGCTTGTGACACTGCTCTCTTATGAGGCGACGAGGTCGGTAGCTGTGGAAGACATCACCGTCACGACACCCGTGGCCACTGCGCCTGGGGTGGCGCTTTCCTCACCTCCCCCACTTGTCGTGCCAATCCTCCGTGCGGGGCTTGGAATGTTGGATGGCATGTTGGCCGTGGTTCCCGGAGCCGAGGTCGGGTTCTTAGGAATGGTCCGGAACGAGGAAACATTAAAGGCCACCACCTACGCCGAGAGACTCCCCGCTGACCTCTCTGGACGGCACTGCGTGGTGTTAGACCCCATGCTCGCCACCGGTGGTTCTCTTGCCCAGGCGATGAGTTTTCTTTTCGACCGGGGTGCTAAGAGCGTTACCGCCATCTGTCTTCTGGCAGCGCCGGAGGGAATTGCGGCCGTCGAGCAGGCAAGCGCCGGACGCAATGTCACCTTGGTGCTGGGAGCTGTCGACGAGAAGTTGAACGACGTGGGCTACATCGTTCCCGGATTGGGTGATGCCGGAGACCGGCTCTATGGACAAGCCGTCTGATCGGCGAAGGGCCAGAGGCTTTGCCTTATACGTCGGCCTGGACGAGAACACCGCTAAAGAGCACGGCATCGAACTTGCCGATTTGGTGGCTTCTCTGCGCCAGGACATCGAAAAGCGCGTTCCGGGGGTCGGAACACACGCCACCATTGCGCTGTCATCCGAAGATGCCGGTGGAGAAGACCTCGATGTCGTGCGCCGCGCACTACAGGACCCCGGCAAGCTTCAGCCGCGACCGGCGGAGGAGCCGGAAGACACTGGCGTGGAGATTGACATCTCCCGGAAGCGAGTCGTGATCGGCAAGTCGACAGCGCCGCTCACGTATTTGGAATTCGAGTTACTGCAATTTTTGGTGCTCCGGGAGGGACAGTCTGTTCCGCGGGAGGCCATCATCGACCACCTATGGGAACAGGATGACCGAGAGGCTCCAAACGAGCGCACCATCGACGTCTATATCCGGAGGGTTCGCTCAAAACTCGAGCCCTATCCCGACATCATTAGGACGGTCCGGGGCCAGGGCTACCGCTTCGACCGCCACGCCGATGTGACAGTCCGGTTTGGTCAAGCCCCCTCACCAGACGTCTCTCTGTAAAGGTGACCATTTGGTGAATAACGAATTGGTAACTAGACAGCGTTACCATTTCGTTATACATTCTTCTTAGCGTCAGTTGTTTGCTGTGACAGCTCTCGTGAATGTGATTTCTTAACACTCTTGGTGCAAGGGAAACAGGCCGGTCGCTCGCCTCGGCGACCGGCCTTCTTGCGTCCGCACTCAGTCCGCCCGGAGCCCTCACACCTAGGCTGACAACGTGACTGGCTCTCCCACTATCGTCTGGCTTCGCGATGACCTCCGGATCTCCGATAATCCGGCACTCCACTGGGCGGTGCAGCGAGGTGGACCGGTTGTTGTGGTCTATGTCCTGGACGACGAGTCGCCAGAAATCCGCCCCATCGGTTCAGCATCCAGGTGGTGGCTGCACCAGTCACTGACAGCTCTCGGAGCAGAGCTCGAATCTCTCGGTGGAGCGCTCACTTTAAGACGCGGCCCGGCACGAGAGGTTCTCCCGGCTGTTGTCGCCGAAGCGGGAGCGACTGGTGTGGCCTGGAACCGTCGATACGGACCATCGCGCGCCATTGATCAAGACTTGAAGGAGCGTTTCCGAGCAGACGGCCTTGACGCAGAAAGCTTCGCCGGCAACGTGTTGTTTGAGCCCTGGACGATTACCAACAAAGACGACAAGCCCTTCCAGGTCTTCACCCCCTTCTGGAAAACCTGCTTGGCAGGTGACCCGCCAAGAGACCCTCTCCCCGCTCCGTCAACTCTGACGACAGTGGCGGTGGAATCAGACTCGCTTGCAGACCTGGATTTGCTCCCGACTCCTGACTGGTCAGCCGGCCTCCAGGAGACCTGGACACCGGGAGAGGCAGGAGCCCGGAAGCGACTGCAGGACTTTCTCGACAACGGGCTTGCGGTCTATCACCGGCGGGACGAACCCGGAATTGACGCCACGTCCATGCTGAGCCCGCACCTGCGTTTTGGCGAAGTATCTCCGTATCAGGTGTGGCAGCAGACCATGCGCACAGGCGGACCCGAGCTAGAAAAGAATCGCGACAAGTTTTTGAGCGAAGTGGGCTGGCGCGAGTTCATGGTCAATGTCCTTTACCAACACCCACAGCTTCACACCGACAACATCCGCGCCAACTTCGACCAATTCCCCTGGGAGTGGCCGCCGGCAAAAGAACTCGAGCCGTGGCAGAAAGGTAAGACCGGTATCCCGATGGTGGATGCCGGGATGCGACAGCTCTGGCACACCGGCTACATGCACAATCGTGTGCGCATGATTACCGCGTCCTTTCTGGTGAAAAACATGCTTGTGCACTGGCGCCTCGGAGAGCAGTGGTTTTGGGACACCCTCGTCGACGCCGATGAGGCCAGCAACCCGGGCAGCTGGCAGTGGGTGGCCGGTTGCGGAACCGATGCTGCCCCCTATTTCCGCGTGTTCAACCCCGTCGTTCAGGCAGAGAAGTTTGACGCCGACGGCTCCTACCGAGCGACCTGGATTCCAGAGCTTGGCACCGACCAGTACCCAGAACCCATCGTCGATTTGGCAGAGACCAGAGCGCGTGCACTCAGTGCGTTTGAGGTGACAAAGGCCGCGAACCCTGCTGGCTAACAGCCTGGGCTGAGACCACTACCCCGTTCTTTACTGCCTCCACGAGACTTTCTCCCGCGAGGCGGGCGTGAATGAGTCCTGCGCTAAACGCATCGCCTGCACCTGTGGGGTCGACAAGTCCGTCTGGGCCAAGGGGCGCAGGCGCTACCCGGACGGCGGGCCCGCCCGGCTCTGCACACACAGCCCCCTGTTCAGCCAAGGTCACTACGGCCATCACCCCGTGCTCCGCCATCGCCGTGCAGGCTTTCTCGTCATCGGTATGCCCGGTGAGAAATTCCGCCTCATCTTCGTTTGCTCGGACGATGGTGGCGTGGCGGGCGATGTTCCACCACCACTCCGCACCGTGGTCGGAGAGGAATCCCCTCGAGGAGGCATCGAGCACGACGTCTCCTCCCGCTGCAGTCACTCGGTCCATCAGTCGAATGAGGTCGCTGGTGTCGTCCCGGTGGAAGAAGCTGTATCCGGTGAGATGAAGAACCTCTGGCGGAGAGTCTCCGGGAAACTCCAACCCGCTCACATCCAGAGTCAGGTTGGCACCGCGGTCGCTCAACATAGTCCTCGTCGCACCCTGAACAATCACGATGATGGTTCCAGTTGAATAGCTCTCATCGATTTGCAAAGCAGCATCGACTCCAAACCGCTCAAACTCGACTCGGTGTCTCGCGACATCCTCGCGTCCCACCCGCCCATAAAACGTGACGGGGTCTCCGAGGGACCCCAGCCAACA